>JAZQTV010000087.1:0-7171 GCA_045630945.1 Clostridia bacterium | reverse complement strand
GTAGAGGTAATTGCCGAGGCTAACCCCGAAATTACTGAAAACCCCGTAAATAACCAATCGGCAGTATTTCGCATTACGGAGAATGGCTTTACGTTTCTCGTGCTTGGCGACCTTGGCGTAGAAGCAGGCGAAAAGCTTATGAAAAGCGGTGAAATCTTACGTGCTGATGGGGTGCAGATGGCACATCACGGTCAGCAGGGCGTAACTGAAGAATTTTATCAGCGCATTCAGCCAAAGTATTGCTTTTGGCCCACACCCGAATGGCTGTGGAAGAATAACGTACCCAACTGGAACTTCAAAACACCCGAAACTGCTTCGTGGATGAAAAAACTTAACACGGTAAATATTCTTAATTTTGAATATACTGTAATGTTTGATACCGAAACTAAAGAGGTTGTAAAATTTTAAAGAGATGGCTTTCACCATCTCTTTTTTTATTATTTAATTGAAGCTGAACGAGGTCAATATCATTGTTGATGCATCCTGTGTAACCTTAACGGGTATTCCTGTTAGAGTATCAAAATAAATCCTTGCGCTATTTACCGAGAAGTTGGTGTTGGGGCGTATTCTTACTACACGGCAATGGAACGTGCCTGCACTTGTTTCAACGGCTTCGTCAGCCATAAACTCATATTTCACCGTCTGAAGTGAGTTTCTGTTGCCTGATGAAACCTCGATAACGCCACTGCTTTCGGGGAATGCGGCAATAATAAACGGAAGGGAATCCTTATCATAGAAGCAATCGGTCAACGAAACTGAAAAGACCTCTTCCTTAAAGCCTGATTCCGAGCTTTGCGAATATTCCTTTGTTCTTAAATAGCCTACGTTAAGGTTGTGATCGTTCTCAAATGAAAAATGGGTGTAATAACTTTTGTCAACGTCAATAAGAAATTCCTGCTCAATATATTTGGGCATACCAAAGGTAATTCCGTCGGCATCGTTATACTGAAGCCGTGAAAGCGTTTTGATTACCTGCCTGCCTTCAAGGTAATCATCGTCTTCCTTTTGGTTATCCCAATGCTCGTCAGCCAAAGAAGAAATTACAAGCTCGTTCTTTTCACCGTCAAGTGAAACGGTGTAAACGTTATTGTATTTTAATGTGCCGTCAGATGATTTCGAACTTTTCGTGGTAACAAGATAAGAAGCGGTATAATTGACGGGTGCATGGTCCTTATTAAGCGTAATGGTATCGTGGTGCGCACAACCGCACAAAAAAATTAAAGTAACTGCTAAAAGCAGGGAAATGATATTTCTAAGCCTCATAAAAAACTCTCCAACGTATTTTTTTATATTATAGCATTCATTTAATAAAAAGGAAAGAAAAAGTTTTGTGTTATGCGTGTGTATTTGCTTGCAAAAAATTAAACGATATAATATAATATAGTTAAAATATACGGCTTCTGCCGTTTACGGAGGTAAACTGATGAAACCCATCGAATTAAAAACAGTTAATGCAATTAGAATACTTTCTGCTGAAGGTGTACAAAAGGCAAACAGCGGTCATCCCGGTCTTCCTATGGGCTCTGCACCACTTGCTTATGCGCTTTGGGCAAAGCATCTTAAATTTAATCCTAACAATACTATGTTTGCGGATAGAGACCGTTTCGTGCTTTCTGCAGGTCACGGTTCAATGCTTTTATATTCGCTTATGTACCTTTTTGGATATCCGCTTACAATGGATGATATAAAGGATTTTCGTCAGTGGGGTTCAAAAACACCCGGTCACCCCGAATACGGTCATACCGCAGGTGTAGAAACTTCAACAGGTCCTCTTGGTCAGGGCTTTGCAAATGCTGTTGGTATGGCAATAGCTGAAAAGCACCTTGCCGCAAAATTCAATAAGGATGATATTAAGCTTGTTGATCACTATACCTATGTGCTTGTAGGTGACGGTTGCTTGCAGGAGGGTATTCAGTACGAAGCCGCTTCACTTGCAGGTACGTTAAAGCTTGGTAAGCTTATTTGCATTTACGATAAGAACAACATCACAATCGAAGGTGATATCAATACTGCATTCTCCGAAAACGTAGGCGCCCGTCACGAAGCATTAGGCTGGCACGTTGTTAACGTTGAGGATGGCACGGATACCGATAAGGTAGCTGAAGCGATTGAAGAAGCAAAGAAGGTTCTTGATAAGCCCTCCATTATTATCTGCCGTACCGAAATCGGTTATGGTTGCCCCGCAAAGCAGGGTAAGGCTTCCGCACACGGTGAGCCTTTAGGTGAGGATAACCTTAAAGCTGCAAAGGAAACGTTGGGCTGGGATTACGCACCCTTTGAAATTCCTGAAGACGTGCTTGACTATACACGCGGTATTGCCGCGCAGGGCGCAGTATATGAAGAAAACTGGAACAAAGCAGTTGAAGCATATAAGGCAAAATATCCCGAAGATTATGCTGAATATCTTAAGTGGATGACAAAAGAATTCCCTGTTGACCTTGAAAACAATGAAGATTTCTGGAAGTTCGATGAAAAACCCAATGCAACCCGTGCTTCCTCAGGTGACGTATTGAACCGTCTTTTCAAGATGCAACCCAATATGTTCGGCGGAAGTGCTGACCTTGGTCCCTCAAATAAGTCAGAGCTTAAGGGCAGTGCATTCTTCAGCGCTGAAACTCCCGAAGGCTGTAACGTGCATTTCGGAATTCGTGAGCACGCAATGGCGGCTATCGTAAACGGCTTATATCTCCACGGTGGCATTACACCTTTCTGCGCAACCTTCTTCGTGTTCACAGATTATATGAAGAATGCTATACGTATGGCGGCACTTATGAAGCTTCCCGTAACGTACGTGTTTACACACGATTCAATCGGTGTTGGTGAGGATGGCCCCACTCATGAGCCTATCGAACAGCTTACGGCACTTCGTTCAATTCCTGATATGACGGTTATCCGTCCTGCTGATGCAAAGGAAACTGCTGCGGCATACACCGTTGCAATGAACAATAACGGTCCCACCGCTATCGTATTGACAAGACAGAATCTTCCTTACTATGCAAACAGCGGCAAGGATGCATTAAAGGGCGCATATATTATTAAGGATTCAAAGAACGCAACTCCTGAAGTAATTCTTATGGCTTCAGGTAGTGAGGTTGAACAGGCTATGGGTGCAAGTGAATTGCTTGCAGGCGAAGGCATTGATGCACGCGTTGTATCCGTTCCCTCAATTGAAGTATTTGAAAAGCAGTCTGCAGAATATAAGGAAAGCGTGCTTCCCAAGAACGTACGCGCACGTGTTGCAGTTGAAGCAGGCTCATCAATGTGCTGGTATAAGTACGTTGGTATTGACGGTGCTTGCGTGTGTATCGACCACTTTGGCGCATCGGCACCTGCAAAGGTACTTTTCGAAAAATTCGGCTTTACTGCCGAAAACGTTGCCGCAACCGCTAAAAAGGTACTTGGCAAGTAATTTATAACGCAATAAAAAACAAAGATACTGTGTAAAAGCAGTATCTTGTTTTTTTTATTTGACAAAACAAAGGTTTTTGTATATACTTATTAAGCATAAAATAGAAAGTGATCGAGGCGTAGCGCAGTTTGGTAGCGCGTTGCGTTCGGGACGCAAAGGCCGCAGGTTCAAATCCTGTCGCCTCGACCAAAAAGAAACGACAATTTTCGACAGAAGATTGTCGTTTCTTTTTGTTCTTTTCACTTTTCTCTTTTCGTTCTTCTCCCTTCTCTAAAATTGTCGTTTCCAGATAAAAGATAAGAAAGAAGAGATAAAAGAAAAGGTAGCTTTGCTCCGCAAAGCAATTTTTGTATCGTTATTTCGAAAGCAATGAATTGTTGCTCGACTTTTAGTGTGTTTCATGGTATTATTGTATTAACGAAATCAGAAAGGTTTGTTAATTATTATGGTAGGAAAAAACATTAAAAAAATCAGAGAAAAAATGAAATTAACTCAAGAAGAACTGGCGGAGAAATTATCAGTTACTCGTCAAGCAATTTCAAACTATGAGACAGGAAAAACACAACCTGATATTGAGACGTTAAATAAAATTGCATCAATATTGGAAGTGTCGGTAGAAGAATTAATCTACGGATACAAGAGAACAAAAGTTGTTAATAATACAACTCAACACATTACAAAAAACATCACTAAAGGCTTATCATTTGGCGCGGCCTTAGCAATGATCATTTCTTATGTTAAATGGCAGTCTATCGGGTGGGCGATTTTACATGGTGTTTTAAGCTGGGCATATGTTATATATCACATCATCAAATATGGTTGGAGTTGAAAACTTGCAAGAGTTCGAATTCATACGAAAAAAACGGCAAAAATATCTTTTTTTATCCAAGCCGCAGGCTTGGTATATCATCACGCTTTAGCGTGTATATCATAATGATTGCACAAACGTAAAAACAGAAGGATGCAACGAAATTCAAAACTGATACCGTTCTATTGTTTTTTATATTATTAACGGATGTGCAAACGTATCATTGGCAAAATAAACGAATAAATTTTAAGGCTGTCTTGCTTTGCTAATAAGACAGCCTTTATTTATATTAACCTATGCTTACCATACCTGCAACGGGAACGTTGACCTCAAAGAGTGCGCTATCAACGCTTCCTGAATCAAGCACGTTGCCCATGCAGTCAACACATTTGTAACTTTTTCCCTTAGCGCCCTTAAGGATAAGTGATGCGCTTCTTGATGAATTAACGGCAATAATATTTTTATATGCTCTGCAATCGATAACCGTATCGGTATAGGCAGTAAATATAGCATCACCGCATTTTTCGGCACATACTATACTGTAACCGCTTTCAGGGTTAGCGGCAAGGATTTTTCCTTCAAGAAGTATCTCTCTGTTTTGGCGCCAGAATGCAAGATAGAATTCAAGCATTTTTTTGTGTTCTTCACAAATTTTAGCAAGCTTTACGGAAATCTGCGGAACGCTGTAAAGTAAGCTTACAAACTGAAGTGCGGCAGATTGAACCGTATCATCGTGGTGCCACATTATCATATCGGAATGAACTGCAGTATTGCCTGAGGTAAAACGCAGATTCACTACGTCCTGTCTGTTACAAATCGCATCGTTAGGACAATCCATAACACGAAGCATATTGCCGTATTTTCTTATTGCAGGGCCAACGTACGTCTGCCTGAATTCGATAAGTGCTTCGGGATTTATTTTACGAAGCGTATCTGAAACTTCTGTCATAAGCACGTCAACCGCATCTTCAAGCGACTGATAATCACGGCGCGGGTCATATTCAAGAGATTTTCCTTCCAATCTGAACGCATCAATAAAATCAAGCTTAAGACCGTCAAGATCCCACTCTTTCATTGCGTGGGCATACATACCCGTAAGATAATCTCTTACCTCTTTGTATCGTGGGTCAAGGGCAAAAACGTTGCCTTTGCCGTTAAGAAGCATATCCTTAAAATGCTCGTATTTTTTTGCACCTGTTCCCATAAACGGAACTGAAAACCATATCATAATTTTCATTCCCGTTTCGTGAACCTTTTTTACAAATTCTTTCATATCGGGAATCTTGGTTTTTGCAACCTCCCAGTCACCGCAGAATTGATATCCACGGTTACTGTCGTCAGTCTGCCAGCCGTCATCAACGATAATGGTATCCATACCCAATTTTTTTGATAATCTGCATTCCTCCAAAATCTCATCAACGCTAAGCTTCTGATGATAACTGTACCACAATGAGTTCATAGGCATTTTTGCACTTTCGGGTACGTATGCAGGCACGTAGCCACAATCCTTTTCCCACCACGCAACAGCATCATATATGGCATCATAATAGGCAATATCTCTTTCATCAATGCGCACCGTTGCTTTGTATTCCTTAAGCGGAGCAACGGGAATGGTAAAGAATTTTATATCCCACTGTACGCAAGCATCCTCTTCGCAAATGCCCGTTCCAAGTGAAGTGGGTGTTTTTGCGTCGGATATAGCCACTAAAGTGCGATTTCTTCCTGATGAAGAAACTATGGCATGAAGCGGCATCCATGATGCAAGGCGTGACGTTGTTACCCTTTTTGACCAGTTTGGTCCAAGATGTCTGTCAAAGCGCACCGAAGGACTCCACACAGAATACGCATCCACGGCAGGAATGCTGAATGAAATGCAAAATTCCTCGGGTACTGCTTCGTTTTCAAGCACCAAATTAACGTCAAAGAGTAAAATTCCATCACAGTTGCGCTCATTATCCACAAAAATTTTTGCGCCGGTATTTCCACCCTTTATTCTATAATCAATCATTTTAGAACCTCTTATTAAAAAATTTTTTCATATTATATCATACCAAAATGCATTTTGCAAGAAAAATGCTCCGCAGATAACGGCTAAACTATGTAAATAGCTGATAAATCGCAATAATTGTATTGCGTTTTTTTAGATGTGTTTTATTGAATATCACACTTTTGACAGTTCAAATCCGACAGTAATTGCACTTTGTTGGAAAATAGGAAACATCAATATCACATTTTCGATAAAATAAGTTTTGAAAATGTATATCATATACGCTTGACTGTCTATATAATTTAAAATGTGAATACTTGCATTAAAATTGGAGGATAAAATGAAAAGAATATTTGCAACGTTTCTTGTGTTTTTACTTATAATTTCCGTGCTTACGGGGTGTAACGGCGGTGGAAGTAACGTACAGACCACACCTTCACCAACACCTATACCCGAGGATATCGATCCCTCGCAGGTTAACTTTTTAACGTCAACTTGGGTGGCAACGGAAATAGAATTCCAAAGTGGCGAAAGCTATAAAAAGAACGCGCAGTTTGACGTTATGCTTGACGTTTCATTTGTAAATCGTAATACGGGTACAAACCTTGTATTGCCTGCATTCTGGAATGGCGGAAATACGTTCTGTGTACGTTTTGCACCTACCGAGTACGGTATATGGGATTATGAAACAAGCACCTCAGGCGAAGATATCGGCATAAACGGCATAAAGGGTACGCTTGCAGCTAATTCCTACAAAGGTGAACTTGAAATTTACAAGCGCGGTTTTGTTAAAACAGAAGATAATTTGAGATACTTTGTGTATAACGACGGCACGCCCTTCTTCTATTTAGGTGATACCCATTGGACAATGCCTAAAGAAGAAATTGATTCAAAAGGTCCTAATGCAGGCACTATCGAAACGAATTCACACTTTAAATACATTGTTGATCGCCGTGTAGCCCAAGGC
>JAZQTV010000086.1:0-16241 GCA_045630945.1 Clostridia bacterium | reverse complement strand
GAATTCCCCATTGTTTTTGTGCTCGGCACAACGATATCATGGGACGGCGGTGATAAATCATATTACTTTAACGAAAGCCTAGGCTTTGGCTTCAACTACTACGCCGTGGATGAATTCGGCGAACGAGTAAAAGAAAAGTCCATTGCACGCACCGCCATCAGCATAAAGAAGAAAAAGCTGAATATTGCCGAAAATATGCGCTTATTATACGTTGCACTTACACGTGCAAAAAACAAGCTGATATTTTCTTGCCCTGTTAAAAGGAAAAATCTTGGCGAATACTATGCTACATTTGATGATGCACACGTTAAAACCTTTGCAAACTATGCCGACCTTGTACTTCCGCTTTTATTTAACCATCGCGACGGTGCACCGTTAAGAGAATACGCTAACGGCAGCGATTATCTTAACGACGAATATATTTTCGACGAAAGTAATTGGGCGGTAAAAATAGTTGAACCGTTTGAGGATGAGGAATCCACCACAACAAACAACGAGGATTCATCGGAAATCTTTGATAAAGAAGCGTATTTAAAAAAGGTTACCGAAGCTTTTTCATGGGAATATCCTTTTAAAGCCGCAATAACAAAACGCACAAAGCAATCACCAAGCAAGCACGATACGCATATCAAAGTTCCTTTAAGACGTCCACGCTTTGAAGATGATGAATTTATCGGCGCACAAAAAGGTACCGTCGTACATTTCTTTATGGAGCATGTTTCATTTGATTCCGACTTGTGTGCAAAAGAACAGGCAGACAATATGTTAATCGCGGGTATTCTGACACAAAAAGAATACGATGCACTGCCATTTGATAACCTTAATGCCTTTTTAAACAGTGAATTTGCAGCACGAATGCGCGTTTCCGACAGCATATGCCGCGAACGCTCCTTCTGCCAGATAGTACCCATTGAGGAAACAGGCGACGAAGCATTGATTCAAGGTATAATTGACTGTTATTTCTTCGAAGGCAACGATATAATTCTTCTTGATTATAAGACCGATAAAATTCACAATAATCTTGACGAGCATATTGAGCATCACACACGACAGTTAAAAATGTACAAATATGCCCTTGAACAGCTTTATCCCGGTAGAACGGTTACCCCGTACATTCATTTCTTTGACGTGAATAAAACAGTAATTATTAAATAATAAAAAGAATGCACAGAAAATAATTCTGTGCATTTTTTCTTATTTCTATTAAATTATGAGCTTTAACGCTTCCTTTAATATTGCGTGTTCACTCTCATCGGTACCTGCCATTGCAGATGATGCAAGCATTTTATCATACAAAAGCTCAAGGTTTTCGCTATTGTGCTCAACACCCATTTCGTTAAGCGTAATCTTCATATTACGTGATTTCATAGTATTGGCAAACTCTATCGCTTTTTCTTTTTCGCCGTTATATGCAAGCTGAGCAATCAAGCCTACCGCAACAACCTCACCGTGAAGGAATCGGCTAACCTCTTTGGGAAAGAGAGCACGTGCCGATTCATATATTTTATGCCCAATCGCCGTCTGATTTGAACCGCGCGCAAGGCCCGAAACAACACCTGTAACGCATATCGCAAGATAAACGCAATCGTACACTTTTTTACTGTTTATTCCATTTTCAATATCATGGCAGGCTTCATCAAAATCGGCACTTAAACGTTCGTAAAGAAACTTGCTTAATTCAAACGAAGTACGCAAGCCGATATCAATTTCATCTTCCTCTTTGCCTAACATTCTTTGATTTAATTCAAGAAGCTTTGCAAGCGAATCATACACACCTGATTTAAAAAGATGCACAGGCTGTTTTGAAAGCACTTCCATATCAGCAAGCACACAGTCAACCTCTCGGTTATGATGCTTTGTACCCATCGGTTGACCTATTTCATTATACGTAACGCTTAAAGGTGCATAAGATGCGCAGGTTGCACTTGAAGTAGGAATAAGTATAACGGGCTTATTGCCTAATACTGCACAAAGCTTTGAAGCATCCATTAAAATTCCGCCGCCCATACCTATAACGATGTCGCAGTTTTTAAATGCTTCACTATTCACTATGCTTTCGCAATGCTCATATACGCAAAAACCATTGAAAATATAATATTCTGCCTGAATATTGCTTGCGCTAAGGCTTTCATCTACCTTATCCTTTAAAAGCTTATATGCATTTTCACCGGCAAGCACAAAAGGCTTTGAGCATTTAAGATGTACAATTTCCTTACCTACGCTTGAAACAACGCCTAAATCCTGCACGTATCTGCCTGCACCTATTCTGAACGAGCTTTCAACTACCTTTGATTTTGTTGCCATATCCTTTTCCCCTTTACAACATTTGTTTTTTTAGATATAATTTATATGATTTTAAATCATTTTGAGGTTATTTTATGGATTTTCTTTACAAAAACTTACTTTCTTCTTCAAATATAGTGACGATTCACAAAACACGCTTTAACCCGCATTTTGATCATCTTGACTACCACCCGCACTATGAAATATATTACTGTCCTTCACCAACGAAGCAGACGGTAAAAATTTTTGGAACCGATTATCTTATTACTGAACCATGCCTGATAATATCGCCGCCGTTTACCGTTCATTTTATGCTTCCCGAAAACGACGCAACAAGCTTTGAAAGATACGTTGCTTACGTTTCGCGCGATGCTATTGAGCAATTCGGCGACATAATTTTAAACAAATCTATATTTGATAAAATTACTATTTATTTAACGCAAAATAACGAAAAAAATCTTGAAATACTTAAGAATGCGTTTAACGAAAAAAACACCGAAGCACAACGGCTTATGTTTTTGATGGCGTTTCTTTCTTCAAAGGATATACTTAACATTGCACCATATAAGACCATCAATCCCGAAGGAACAGCAGTCCGTATACTCGAATACCTTAATAAAAATATTTCACTTTCTCTTGACGGTGATGCAGTTGCAAAGGAATTTCACATAAGCAGAGCAACCCTTGACAGAATATTTAAAAAGCATATAGGTCAATCTTTACACCAAACCGTAACGGAATTAAGAATAAATACTGCAACAAGCCTGCTTATAAATACAAAGCTCCCTATTGCTGAAATTGCACTTAAATGCGGCTTTTTAACAGAAGAATATTTTTTTGCATTTTTCAAAAAGCATTTCAACACTACACCGCTTGCATTCAGAAAGGCTAATTTACAATAGCATTATATCATTTTTTGCCGTATTTTCAATGCTTTTTCCCATCAAAATTCATTATAAAACTATTATTTTTAATCAAAAAACTTTTTTTAGACAAAAAAAGCAAAATACTTTAAAAAACGCTTGCCAAATACCTATATTTTTGGTATCATAATTCGGCAGATATAATTTCCTTGTTCCTTACAGTTTAAGGGACCATTGACCATGAGGAGGTGAATTGAAGTATGAATAAGTACGAAACACTCTATATCATCAACCCGAAGCTTGACGGTGAAGCTACAAAGGCTTTAATCGAAAAGTTCGCTAACCTTGTTACTGAAAACAACGGTACGGTTGACGGTATCGAAGAGCAGGGCGTAAAGAAGCTTGCATACGAAATCAATTTTGTAAACGAAGGCTTCTATGTTCTTATGAACTTTACTGCTGATCCTGCTTTCCCCGCAGAGCTTGAGAGAAATTTCAAAATCAGCGAGGACATTATGCGCTTCATTGTTATTAAAAAAGAAGCTTAATTATTTTTAAGGGAGTTTGTTTATGAACAGAGCAATGCTTATTGGTAGACTTACCAGAGATCCTGAATTAAGAGCAACCAGCAGCGGTATTTCGGTTTGTACCTTTACAATCGCTGTTGAACGCCGTTTTCAGAACCGTGATTCTCAATCAAGAGAAGCTGATTTCATTCCTGTTGTAGTTTGGAGAGGCCAAGCAGAAAACTGCGCTAAATATCTGCAGAAAGGCAGTCAGGCTGCTATTTGCGGTTCTATACAAACACGTACCTACGATGCTCCCGATGGATCGAAGCGTTACGTTACTGAGGTTGTTGCTGATGAGGTTCAGTTCCTTTCACGCCCCAACGGTAGCGATAACACAGAGGATGCTGCTCGCGCAGCAAGTTTAGGAAGTTCTCCCTTTGGCGATAATATGCAGACCGTCGAAGATGAGGATATTCCGTTCTAATATTTAATTAGGAGGAAACGAAAATGTCCGAGAAGGATTTTAAGAAGGTTCGCGGAAATCGCAGACCCAGAAGAAAGGTTTGTCAGTTCTGTGCCGATAAAGTTGAATCTATCGATTATAAGGATGTTGCTAAGCTTCGCAAGTTTATCAGCGAGCGCGGCAAGATTCAGCCCCGCAGAATGACCGGTACATGTGCAAAGCACCAGAGAGAGCTTGCAACAGCTATCAAGCGTGCACGTACAGTTGCCCTTCTTCCCTACAGTGTAGATTAATAAAATTTAAGCGAAAGTTTTCTTTCGCTTTTATTTTTTTATCAATGGTTTTTCATTGTTTTTTCATATTTATTGTTTATAATAATATGTAGAATAAAACCGAAAGGATTTTTTTATGAGCGAGAATAATTACTTTAACAACGACACGACAAGCAACGGCGCCCAAGAAGAAAAAGTAAACAACAATACACAACAAACTCAAGCACATTCGGATATACGATATACTTATAATCCAAACAGTTCATCAGAAAGTAATTCGTACAATACCGACACAGGCTTTAAAAAGAAAAAATCATTTTTTAGTGGAAACGGTTGTTTTGTATCGCTTATTTCCCTTTTACTTTGCATTACCATTGCCGCCGCAGGTATAAGCGTGTATTCAATGTTATCAACAAGAAACGGCAACAATACCAACGATGCGGAAAGCAAAAGTCCCGGTAACCTTATCCTTTCGACTGCCGCCCCCGATAAAAACAACGGCAATAACACAAGCGCCTTTGACAACGTAGTTGAGGTAATGCCTACACCTACACCCCAGCTTATTGAAGGACAGATTCTTACACCGCAAATGGCTGCCGAAAAGGTTATCCCCAGCGTTGTATGTATTCAATGTTATGCAACCAATAACTATTTTGGCGGCTCATCATCTTCTTCGCTTTACAGTGAAGGAAGCGGAATAATCAGCCGTGCTGACGGTTATATTATTACATACGCTCACGTTATCGACAGCGCTTCTTCAGTTCAGGTAGTTCTTTACAACGGCACTATATTAAACGCTGAAGTAATAGGCTCGGATTCAACAACCGACCTTGCACTTCTTAAAATCGATCCTACGGGACTTGATTTAGTTGTTGCAGACTTTTCTTCAGCATCAAAATGCAACGTTGCAGATACAGTTCTTGCTATCGGCAACCCTGGCGGACTTGACTTTTCATCATCAGTTACAAGCGGTATAATAAGCGCACTTAACAGAGCAGTGCAGGATAGCTCAACAGGCTACGTTATGCATTGCATTCAAACTGATACCGCCATCAACCCCGGAAACAGTGGTGGACCTTTGATTGACCTTTACGGAAACGTTATCGGCATCACCTCATCAAAAATCGTTGCAGAAGGCTATGAAAATATGGGATTTGCAATCACTTACGATGAAGCCGCACCAATTCTTAACGATCTTTTAAATTACGGCAGAGTAAGAAACCGTGCTTCAATCAACATTACTCTTGCACTCCCCTCAAGCGTATTCAGAGTATCAGGCTGGAGTTCAATCCCCACAGGTCTTTGCATTACTGCAATTTCAGGTGAAAATGAAGTTGAAGCGGGACTTAAACAATACGACATTATTTACGCAATTGACGATACTATAATTCACAGTATGTCGGAATATTCATCGTACCTGCTTTCAAAGAAGCCCGGTGACGTTGTAAAATTAACTGTTTACCGTGCGACTATTTCAGGTTGGTCAGTACAATATTCACAAACACCAACGGTAATAGAGCTTACTCTTTCTGAAGCGAAATAAAAAAAACGAGGCTGAAATAAAAATTTCAGCCTTTTTTAATTATTTACACAAATTTTAATAGCATTATTTAGAAATATTTGTTATAATACTATCGTAATGATTTTAACGTGGAAGTGTGTGCTTAAATGAACTTATTAGATGAACAGTTTTTTCATAATCTGAAAAAAAAGAAAAATACTGCCACTTGTATCTTTATTATTCTTTGTCTTTTATTTACAACCGCATACGTTTTAAGTTTTTTTTCAAATCTTTTATACGTTTCGGTATTGACAGGAATTATTGCCGTTGTTATACTTGTTCTTTTTTACTATGCGCTTGTTTTTGATAAGGTAAAGCTTTTAAAACTTTATAAGAATATTAATAGCGGTATATACCAAGAGGATTCGTTCGTATTTAACGAATATGATGGTCCTACCGAGCATGACGGTGTAAAGCTTATACGGCTCACCTGTACCTTTACCGAGGATAACGAAACGTTTGACAGAACTCTTTATTTTATAGAAGCTGTCCCCTCACCCACTTTAGAAAAGGGTCAGATAATTAAAGTTAAAACGTATCAAAACATTATTTTAAATATAGAGGATTGATCGATTTGAAAAATATTATGGTCTGTGTTACTCTACAAAACACATGTCATAAGCTTTTGGATTATGCAACAAGCATAAAATCGGACGATGACAAGCTTTTTGTTCTTCACGTAGCAAAAAACGGTCAAAATTTTATGGGTGCCGCCGACGAGGCGAACATACTTGAATTTTTATATTCTGTTTCGCAGAAGATTAATGCAGATATGACAGTATTACATTCAGATAACATTGGTTCTACAATACTTGAATTTGTTAAAAGCAACGGTATATCCACAGTAATTCTCGGTACACCCGATACAAACTCAAAAGACAATGGGCTGATATCATTACTTGCTTCAAAGCTTAATAACGATATTGACCTTGTACTTATAGATAAAAAAGGAGAAAACAACAGTGAAAGCATTTTTAACCGTTATAGGCCATGACAGAGTAGGCATTATTGCAGACGTAAGCGCAAAGCTTGCAAAGCACAAGGTAAATATTCTTGATATTACACAGACAATTCTTCACGAATACTTTACGATGGTAATGTTCCTTAGTCTTGAAACAAGTGATCTTGATATTGCAGGTCTTCAAGCAGAATTTGCCGATTTTGACAAAAATCTTGAAGTGCGTATTCAAAGCGAAGAAATATTCAACAGTATGCACCGTCTTTAATGGGGTAATTCTATGATAAATTTTAATGAAGTTAACGAAACTATACAAATGCTTGATAACCAGCATCTTGACGTGCGCACCGTAACAATGGGTATTTCACTTTACGATTGCGCTGACAGTGATGCAAAAAAAGCATGTACACGTATTTATGATAAAATTTCAACACGTGCTGAAAATCTTGTAAAAAGATGTGAGGAAATAGAAAAGACACTTGGTATTCCGATTGTTAATAAGCGTATTTCCGTTACACCTATATCACATATTGCATCAGCTTCACGCGTGAACGATGCTGTTTGCTTTGCTAAAACCCTTGAAAAAGCCGCACAAAACGTTGGCGTAAACTTTTTAGGCGGTTTTTCGGCATTAGTTCACAAGGGTATCACCCCCGGTGACCAGGCACTTATTAACAGTATTCCTGAAGCAATGGCAGTTACTGAGCACATTTGCTCTTCTGTAAACATCGGTTCAACACGCGCAGGTATCAATATGGATGCCGTGAAGCAGATGGGTACTATGATTCGTTCTGCCGCAGAAATGACTGCTGACCGCGACAGCATCGGTTGCGCAAAGATAGTTGTTTTTTGTAACGCTGTTGAGGATAATCCCTTTATGGCAGGTGCTTTCCTCGGTTGCGGTGAAGGCGACTGCGTTATCAACGTTGGCGTTTCAGGCCCCGGTGTTGTTAAGTGCGCACTTGAGAAAATGCCTGATGCTTCACTGGGTGAGCTTGCAGAAGAAATTAAGAAAACCGCATTCAAGATAACAAGAATGGGTCAGCTTGTAGCTTCACGTGCCGCTGACGCGCTTAACGCACAATTTGGTATTGTTGACCTTTCACTTGCCCCTACACCAACTATGGGCGACTCGGTTGCACATATTCTTGAGGAAATGGGTCTTGCATCAACAGGCGGTCCCGGCACCACTGCTGCACTTGCTATGCTTAACGATGCTGTAAAAAAAGGCGGTGTTATGGCATCAAGCTACGTTGGCGGACTTTCAGGCGCATTTATACCCGTGAGCGAAGATATAGGTATGATAAATGCCGCAAAAACAGGCACGCTTACACTTGAAAAGCTTGAAGCTATGACTTGCGTATGCTCCGTAGGTCTTGATATGATTGCTATCCCCGGTGATACAACTGCAAGCACGATTTCAGGTATTATTGCCGATGAAGCGGCTATCGGTATGGTAAACTCAAAAACTACGGCGGTACGCATTATTCCCGTTATCAATAAAAAGGTCGGTGAAATGGTTAGCTTTGGCGGTCTTTTGGGTGAAGCGCCTATTATGCCCGTTAACACCACATCCTGCGACAAATTTATTACACGTGCAGGCAGAATCCCTGCCCCCTTGCAGAGCCTTAAAAACTAATGAAGATTGCACTCACAATTTTATGGATACTGTTCCCCCTATCCTTTATAATTCGTTGGTTGCTTGTTAGATACGGAATAATAAATACTATTCTTGTTTCTAATATTTCAGTTGCAATTATCTTTGCATTACCTGTGACCGCGGCACTAATTCAAACGATAATGAATAAGGATAAAAACATATCACCCAACCACTACGTGCTTAAGCTTACAGTCATTATATCGCTTTACGCTATGATAATCTTTATGTTTTGCACGGCATACTTACAATAAAAAAAATGGCTTCATTGCGCAACTTCTCATAAGGAAGTTGCGCAGTTTTATTCGCCTCTGGCTAGTTCTATTGCTTTGCAGTGATATTCGGCTTTCGCCGAGTGGTATTCACTACGCTAGTTTTTGGCGAATAAAATATCACTGAATCTGCAAGGCTTCAATATCACTATTGCGATAGCAATAATATCACTCCGACGAAGTCGGAATATCACTCTTGTTTTCTCTGCCGATTTGTGTTATAATGAGGTTTGCGAAATGCCTTCTCCCGTCGGGAGAGGTGGCGGAGAAGCCGACGGAGAGGGCTCAACTGTGCGCAAATACCCCTCTCATCCGCTATCGCGGTAGCTCTCCCAAAGGGAGAGCCTATGGTTACGCTCGTCCATCTTTAGGGGTATGTGCTTTGCCCGAAGCCTTTGTAATACAAAGGCGAAACTGGCACTAAAACGGAACGATAAATAGGAATTTATCAAACAGAGCAGGGCGCAAGTCCTGCTTTTTCGCATTCAGGGCATTTTGGCGCAAGGGACTTGCAAAATAGTGGAGTAGGGTGTATAATGGATGTGGTTAGAAAACTTGAATTTGACGGATAAACAGATATTTGTCCGAAGTTAGTTTTTCTAATGTTGAAGTTTTATATAGTCAGAGAAGACATTAACATTCCAGATTTAAAAAGGAATTATAAATTATGATTATTTTTGAATATTTAAAAAAATCCGATTTTTCATTTGTTGCAAATATTATTTTCAACATCCTTGCAGACAATATGAATGTTATAGCACCTACTGGCAACAGCATAGAAGAAGATTATAGATGTTGGTACGATGCTGTGAGCGTTGGTTTGCAGAGAGAAGAAAGACAGATTATTCTTATAAAGGATAATGGTAAAATAATCGGTTTCTTTCAGTACTACATAAATGCTGATACTTTTATGATGGAAGAGATACAATTCAAAACCGAGTATCAGGGTAAGGGTATTTTTAGAGAGTTATATGGCTTCGTGTTTTCAAATATAAAAAAAGATATTGAATTTGTTGAAGCTAATGCGAGCATAAATAACGTCAAATCTATTGGTATATTAGAAAAATTCGGGCTTTCAAACATAGGGCTCAACAAGAATGGACGTTCGTATCACTTTAAAGGTAGGTATTCTGATTTGATAACGTGGTATGAAAATGGCTAACGTAACAAATTCCAATAGGTCGAACAGTTTGAAAAATAAGAAGTTGTAGGAGGATGGTCATGCAATATACAGATGTACAGAATATAGCAAAAAAAACAATTGAGTTTATTAAAGAGAATATACAGCCCGGCATGACATTGCTTGAGATAAGGGATCTGTGTGAAACGAAAATGATGGAATTGGGAGCGGATTCTTTTTGGTATTGGGATGTGGGAGCTTTTGTTTTTGCAGGGGATGAAACTACACTATCCGTTTCAGGCAAAGAATATATTACAAGCAAAAGAATTATTCAAGCAAATGATATTATTACAATTGATTTGAGTCCACAAAATGGAGATACATGGGGCGATTATGCAAGAACTATTATTATCGAAAATAGCAAGATTGTTGAGTGTAATAATGTGTCGAATGAGGAATGGAAGAACGGACTATTGATGGAAGAATATTTGCATGAGGAAATGTGTAAATTTGTTACACCCAAAACAACGTTTGAAGAACTGTATTATTATATAAATAGTATTATAAAGCAAAAAGGCTATATTAATCTTGATTTCATGGGTAACTTGGGACATTCTATTGTGAGACAGAAAGGCGACAGAGTTTACATAGAAAAGGGCAATCAAATATTGCTTGGTGACGTTGCGTACTTTACTTTTGAACCACATATAAGTGTTCCAAATTCGAAATATGGTTATAAAAGAGAGAATATTTACTATTTTGATAATGGCATTATTAAGGAACTTTGATGTTGTTATAAACACAAGAAAATTTCAGTTTGATGGAACGTCAAATTCCAATTTATCGAACAGAATAAACGAACCCCGACAGACCTTAAAAATCTGTCGGGGTTAATCTTTGCTTTCTGCGTATCAAATTTTTGTCTTTACGGACAGTCGAGGACGCCTGTCCCTACAAGGACTTGCTAACTTCCTTATGAGAAGGAGCCTTTTGAAGCCATTTTTTGTTTTTACTTATAAAGCGGACCGTAAGTTTCGCAAGCCTTAAAATCTGCTGCTTCCTTACTTTCTGTTCCCATAAGCCCCCAGCACTGAGGACGGAAAATCTTTTCATCACTTACGTTGTGCATACTAACAGGAATACGAAGCATTGAGCAAAGCGTTATAATTTCGCTACCAATGTGACCATGTACCCATGCACCATGGTTAGCACCCCAGTTAGCCATCACCGAATATACGTCCTTAAATGCACCGTTTCCTGTGATTATAGGTGCAAACCACGTGGTAGGCCAAGTAGGATCGGTACGCTTATCGAGAATGTCGTGTGTTTTCTCATCGAGTACGCAGGTATAGCCTTCTGCAATCTGCATAACGGGTCCTACGCCATCAACAAGACAAAGACGAGCCATTGTTACGGGCATCTCTGCATTTGTCTTAAAATGGCTTGAGAAGCCGCCACCACGGAAGTATTCATAGTCTGCACGGCACCAATCAGAATTATCAAGACAAGCCTTGATATCCTCATCAGTCATATTCCACCATTCCTTCATAGTGCCGTTGCCGTTTTCATCCTTTGAAGCACCTGTTGCATCAAGTGCAGTTGCACCCGAGTTAATAAGGTGAATGATTCCGTTTTTAGCATAACCTTCAAGCTTTTTGCCTGCAACACATTCTACCGCTTCAGGTGACCAATACGTTCTAACATCAGAGAACAAAGGTGCTTTGCCTGTAAGAAGAGTAAGCAAAAGCATTGTTACACCGTTAAGGTTATCATTTTCTGTTGCAAGAACGGTAGGTGTGCCCTTTCCGTTCCAGTCAAACGACGAAGAAAGGATAGACTCTGCAAAGTCACCGTTGGGAAGCCAATCTGTCCACATACGCTGACCCTGGAAACCACCTGCAATACCGTTTCTGCCAAGAGATTCCTCATGCCAGCCCATTTCGGCAAGCTTTTTATTGCCGTGCATAATATCCTTTATAATGATTGCCATCTTGGTTACAAATTCCCAATCCTTTTCAGGAGCAACAACCTTGCTCTTTTTAATTATTTCAGGGAAATTCTTACCAACATTTTTGTCAAAGCCTTCCTTGCAGTTAGCCTTAACCCAGTTTAAAGCCTTTTTATATTCTTCAGGATCGTAGATTTCAAGAGTAATGCGACGAAGAATCTCAGTTTCATCAAGCCACTCAGCACGGATGCCAAGATATTTCTGGAAAAAGTCTGCATCACAATACGAACCTGCAATACCCATTGAAATTGAACCAATATTTACATAAGCTTTTCCACGCATTGAGCCAACTGCAATAGCACCCTTTGCAAAAAGAAGAATCTTTGTCTTCACGTCATCAGGAATTGTTGTATCATCCCTATCCTGCACGTCATGACCATAGATAGCAAACGCAGGAAGACCACGCTGTGCGTGTGCCGCCATTGCAGCGGCAAGATATACTGCACCGGGTCTTTCAGTGCCATTAAAGCCCCAAATTGCCTTAATCGTTGTAGGATCCAGATCCATAGTTTCGCTACCGTAGCACCAGCAGGGTGTTACCGAAAGTGTTGCAACAACGTTTTCCTTTGAAAACTGTTCCCTAACGATTGCCGCTTCAGCACCGCCGCCTATTGTTGTGCATCCAATAACGCACTGAACAGGCGTACCGTCAGCATAACGAAGATTTTCTTCAATAAGCTTTGCTGCATTCTTTGCCATATTCATTGTCTGTACTTCAAGACCTTCTCTTACGCCGCCCCATCTGCCGTCAATGACAGGTCTAATACCGATTTTTACATTCTCCATAAATTTTATCTCCTTTATATTATTTCTATATTACTTTCAACAACTTTTCCATCACGCCACGTGCAAGATACTTTTTTTCTTCCCTTTGCACAAAAGCCTCTGAAAGAGCCGTTTTTCCAATTTTCAGGCAATGCAGGTAAAAAACGAATTTCTTCACCTGAATCATACATCAGCATAGCTGCTATTGCATTGCATCCGCCAAAGTTTCCGTCAATCTGGAACGGTGGATGACTGTCAAACAAGTTAGGCAGGGTGCATTTCTTGATTAATTCCTCAAGATGTATTCTTGCGTTCTCCCTATCAAAAAGCCTGTTATACATATTAACTATCCATGCCTTCGACCAGCCTGTATGTCCGCCACCGTACTTAAGCCGCCGCTCAATAGTCTTTTTTGCGGCTTCAAACAATTCAGGATATGACGGTGTTATCTGATTAGAAGGATACAGACCGTAAAGATGTGATATATGCCTGTGTCCAGGTTCGGCTTCTTCATAATCCTCAAGCCACTCCATAATATTTCCGTGCTTGCCGATCTGCATAGGCGGAAGATTATCAAGATATGCCCTTGTTTTATCAAGGAATTCAACGTCGGCTTCGTTGACAACATCAGCCAACTCCAATATTCCGCTAAAAATATCACGAACTATTTGTATATCCATTGTAGGCCCTGCATAAATGCCTACCTGTTCGCCCGTTTTCTCATCTATAAACGCATTTTCAGGCGAATTTGACGGACACGTAATATAAAACCCCGTCTTGGGATCTTTAACAAGATAATCAAAGAAGAACCTTGCACAGCCTTTGATACAAGACCAATATTTATTTAAAAACTCCTTGTCCAAGCTATATCTGTAGTGTTCAAACAAATGGGTACAGCACCACGCGCCTGCACACACAAAGCTTCCCCACAACGGATTATTGCCTGCCGAAGTAAATCCGTGCGGTGTTGTAGCGTGATGAGAAACCCAACCATCGCAGCCGTACATAACTTCAGCAGTCTTCTTGCCGTGCTTTTCAAGGAAAAGAACGTATTCAAAAAAGGCTTCTGCACAATCTGCAAGATCTAAAACCTCACTTGGCCAATAATTCATCTGAAGATTTATGTTTATATGATAATCCGAGCTCCACGGCGGTGCATTATCCTTTGTCCATATACCTTGCAAATTAGCAGGAAGCAAGCACCCTTTTTTTGAAGAGGAAATCAGCAGATACTTGCCAAAGTTAAAGTAAAGCTCATAAAAACCAATATCTTCTTCCCCACGTTTGATACGCTCAAGTCGCTCATCAGTATTAAGCTTTTTAAGCTTTTCGTCACTTTCAAGCGAAAGCTCACTACGCGTCATAATAGACGAAAATTCTTTTTTATGTTCATCAAGAAGCCTGATATAACCGATTTCTTTCGCTTTGTTCAAGCATTCATCAATATACGATATATGATCGTTATGATTATACGTAGTGGCAATACATAAATAAAGTGTAATTTCATTGGCATTTTTCACACGCATTCCATCTTTAAGCGGTATCTTTTCACCGTCGCTTACTATAATGCACTTAAACGCCCATTGCATTGCACCTTTGCCTAAAAGCTGTTCCTTATATGAAAAACCGTCTTTTTCCACATTGACGCCTTCATAAGTCTTGGAGAAATCTTTCTTTATCTCGGTGCAGTTTATAAATTTTTCCTGTACCGTGCGTTGCTTATAAACAACGTCACCCGCGTCGTTTCCACCGTTATGATCATACCGAAAAGATATGTCAAGAGGCAGCTTTTTTGTTTTAATATTAATAACGGCAACGTTTTCACTTAATGATGCAAACTGTGTTCTGTTATAGCAATCGGTTTCAGTATATGCAATACCGTTCTTTATATCAAGACTGCGACTTATAAACAAGGCTTCTGAGTTATCGTATATAAGAAGATCTCCTGCACCCCTAAACGTACCGAATGGTTCACCGGGATTACATCTGTCGCTTCCCCCGTCCTTGCAAACGTGCTTAACCATAGCAATTTTTTGTGCTTCAGCATATTCGCCCGAAAAAATAAGCTTACGGATAATAGGCAGATATTCCTTCGTTTCGGGGTTATCCCAATCATATTCGTAGCCATCCCACAAGGTTTCTTCGTTAAGGCGGATAATTTCTTCCTTAGCTCTGCCGAAAACCATTGCACCGATTTTACCGTTTCCAAGAGGCAGAGCTTCTTCCCAAATTTTTGCACTTTTATTGTACTTTAAAGAAAATTCGTTCAAAAAAAACTCTCCTAAAAAATAACATTTATAATTAAATTATACTATACTTTTTATTAAATTTATAGTATAATTTAATAAAATATTAGAATAGGATTGTATTTTTTATATTATAATTATGGTTGCAGTTTACGAGAACGAAAAAATTTCAAAGCTATTAAAGGATTTCTACACCGTTACAGGACAACGTGTAGGAGTTTTTGACAGTGAACTGAACATTCTTGCCGAATACCCCAAACGATGTTGTGCACTTTGCGATAAAATAAGAACAAGCAAAAAAGGGTTTAACGCTTGTATGGAAAGTGATAGAATTCTTTTGGAAGAGGCTTCAACAAAAGGTGTTACCGTAAGGCGCAGATGTCACGCAGGACTTATAGATATATGTGCACCGATAATTGACGAAATGGGAATTATCGGATATATTATGTTTGGTCAGCTTTTGTACGATACCAACCTTAATCAGCAATTAGATCAGGTGCGGATACTAACAAAGGGTTACATAGATAATCCTGATGAGGTTATAGATTCCGTGCGAGTTTTAAAGGATGATTATCTTGAATCTGTGGAAAATATAATGACTGCATGTATTAGCTATATTCACCTTAACAAAATGCTTTTTGCCACAAAAACAGGGTTGTGGGCACAAATTGATTATTACATAGAACGCAACTACGCATCACAGTTTTCTTTAAAGGAAATGGCCGATGACCTTGGCGTTTGCATTTCATCCGTGTGTAAAACCGTGAAAGCACATTCAGGAAAGACAGTTCACCAGCTTTTGAATATAAAACGGATTACAAAAGCAAAAAAATTGCTTACAGATTCAAATATGAACGTCAATGAAGCCGCTATGACGGTGGGAATTCACGACTACAATTATTTTACAAAGCTTTTTAAAAAAATTGAAGGATGTACCCCATCCACATATAAGAAAAAATATTTAAACAAATGATATTTTCAAGGGAGTATAAAAATGAAGAAGCTGTTTTGTCTGTTCCTATCATTGCTTTTGATTTTTACCGCTTGTTCATCAAATAAGAACGAAGCACCAAAATCTGCAGAAGAATATATGACACAAGCATTTATCGACCCTATTACCAATTGGAAGAAATACGACGATATAATAAACGAAATCAACAATACCGCTGATTTTAGCAGACGTGCCGAGCTTATGCATCAGGCAGAGGACATTCTTATGTCAACTGCGTGCATATTGCCGTTATATTACAACACAGATAATTAC
>JAZQTV010000085.1:0-7961 GCA_045630945.1 Clostridia bacterium | reverse complement strand
GCATCTATCTTAACGATATTATAGTTACCGTTTCTTTTGGTCTTTAATATTTCAAGTGCTTCGGGCTCATATCCGGGTGCGATAACACCGTCGGAAATTTCCCTTTTAATCATCTTTGCGGTGGTAACGTCGCAAACGTCGGAAAGCGCAACCCAGTCACCGAAGGAGCACATTCTATCAGCGCCGCGGGCACGGGCATATGCACATGCAAGGGGTGATTCGTCAAGACCCTCGATATCATCAACGAAGCACGCCTTTTTAAGCTTTTCGGGAAGTTTAACGCCTACTGCCGCACTTGTAGGTGATACGTGCTTGAATGAGGTTACTGCAGGAAGACCTAAGGCTTCCTTTAACTCTTTAACAAGCTGCCAGCTGTTGAATGCATCAAGGAAGTTGATGTAGCCGGGTCTGCCCGAAAGAATTTCAATAGGAAGATCGCTATTGTCGTGCATAAATATTTTTGCTGGCTTCTGATTGGGATTACAACCGTATTTTAATTCAAAATCTTTCATTTTTATGCTCCTTACTTATTCTTATTTACTATTCTTGAATCGTGCTTGCCTGTTTCAAGATCGATGTATCTTACAAATAACGAAACCTTGTTATCCTCGTTCAAATTCTTCCAGATAATATCGGTCATTACATCGATATCAACGTCAGGAAGTTCAAGTGTTTTAGGCTCACCCTCAAAGCTGGGAAGGGGATTTCCGTCACACTTATAGGTATGTATAAACTTTGCCTTGCCCTTTAAGGGATTTGAATAAGCAAAGGTGTATCTCTGACAGGATGAACCGTCACCCTCTGCTGATTTAAGAATTGACATTGCAAAGTTCATATCACCGTTTTCAAGACGGATGATACCTGAAATACGGGGAGTATAGTTAGGTGCGTCATCCTCAAATTCGCGGGTACGAAGTGCCTGCTCAAAGGTCATCTGTCTATCCATAAGCTCATAGATAGTATCGGTCTGATCACCGTTTGTAACAATGGTCTTATTACCCAATACCCTTACAGGTGCATAGATGATAAGGTGGGGATCAACCATCTTTGACTCGTCAAAAGCCTGTGTTCTGATGCCTTCACCGTCTTCAACAAACACGCGGTTGCGACTGTTTTCACTTCTGCCCATAATGAAATATGCGGTAATTGCCTTCTTGCCGTCGGCACTTTTACCAATAACAATACCTCTGCCGTGGTATTTAAGAGAATTAAGCTCGTTTTCAAGAGTTTTGATTTCCATAAATATATCCTCCGTTTATTTAATGTAGGTTCTGCCGTCCTTGACGGTTATTCTGTCATCGCACAAAAGCTGAACTGCCTTGGGAAGTATTTTCCATTCAGCCTGCTCCATAATGCGCCTTTGAAGTGTTTCGGGTGTATCGTCATCCATAACCTCAACAGCCTTCTGCAATATGATAGGACCGGCATCACATTCAGCAGTAACAAAGTGCACCGTTGCACCTGAAACCTTTACGCCTTTTTTAAGCGCTTCCTCGTGAACGTGAAGCCCGTAATAGCCCTTGCCGCAGAATGATGGTATAAGTGCAGGATGCACGTTTACCATTTTATTGGGGAACGCATCACACACCGCGTCACCTAAAATAGTCATAAAGCCTGCATAAACGATTACGTCTGCCTCTTCCTCAAGAAGTGCTTTAAGCATATCCTCGGTGTACTTTTCTACGTCGTTATAGTCTTTTCTTATAAGAGTACGTGTTTTAATTCCGTTATTCTTTGCACGCTCAAGCGCGTAAGCATCTGCCTTTGAAGCGATAACGCAGGTTATTTTACCTTTGCCAAGCTCGCCTCTTTTTTCGGCATCTATAAGTGCCTGAAGGTTAGTGCCGCCGCCTGAAGCAAGAACAACTATTTTTTTATAATTATTCAATGATAACACCCTCGTCACTTTCTATAACGGTACCGATAACGTAAGCATCCTCACCGTTTGCCTTTAATATTTCAAGTGCTTTATCTGCTTCTTCTTTGCTTACAACAATGCTCATACCAACGCCCATATTGTAGGTGTTGAACATATCTCTTTCCGAAATTCCGCCAACCTTCTTTATAAGGTCGAATATAGGAAGTATCTTAAGCGATGCTTTATCAACCTTTACTGAATAACCGTCGGGAAGACTTCTTGGAATATTTTCATAGAAGCCGCCGCCTGTAATATGCGAAATTGCGTGTACCTTAACCTGTTCAAGAAGTGCAAGAACGGATTTTACATAAATCTTAGTGGGTGTAAGAAGTGTTTCGCCAAGTGTTTTGCCGTTAAGCTCATCTTTATAAGCCGTAAGATCACAATTTTCAATATCGAACACCTTACGAACAAGTGAGAAGCCGTTTGAATGAACACCTGAGGAAGCAAGCGCAATAACAACATCACCAGCGGTAACGGTCTTGTTATCAAGTATCTTCTTCTTATCAACAATACCAACTGCAAAGCCGGCAAGGTCATAATCCTCAACAGGCATCATACCGGGATGCTCAGCAGTTTCGCCGCCGATAAGTGCCGCACCTGACTGAACGCAGCCTTCGCAAACACCGCTTACGATGGAAGCAATCTTTTCGGGATAGTTCTTTCCGCAAGCAATATAGTCAAGGAAGAAAAGAGGTCTTGCACCGCAACAGATAATATCGTTTACGCACATTGCAACTGCATCAATACCGATAGTATCGTGCTTATCCATTAAAATAGCAAGCTTAACCTTTGTACCACAACCGGCGGTACCGCTTACAAGAACAGGCTCCTCCATTCCCATAGGAAGACCGAAGCATCCGCCAAAGCCGCCTACGTCGTCAAGGCAACCTTCGTTACGGGTTCTTGCAATATGCTTTTTCATTAATTCAACTGCTTTATAACCTGCGGTGATATCAACACCTGCTGCTGCATAGCTATCTGATTTTGACTGTTTCATAATTTTTATTCCTTTCCGTTCCAGCAATACGTGCAAAGCTTTGATCTGTCAATGCCTATCGCCTTAATAATTCCCTCAAGGGATTGAAATTCAAGTGAAGTGAAATGTAACTTTTCGCATATAGCATCCCGAAGCTTTTTGCCGCGCTCGGTATTTGAATCGGAATATTCCTCAAGGTGATTCAAGCCTTCCTCACCCTCAAGCTCTATAACCGTTCTTCTTGCAATCAGCTCAAGCTGATTGGATGAACGGGAAAAGTTAAGATATTTGCATCCGTACATTATCGGCGGACAAGCTGAGCGAATATGCACCTCTTTTGCGCCGTTATCATAAAGGAAGTCAACCGTTTCCTTAAGCTGTGTGCCGCGAACAATTGAATCGTCAACAAACAGAAGACTCTTACCCTTTATAAGCTGATGTACGGGAATCATTTTCATTTTTGCTATTCTGTTACGCTGTGCCTGATTTTGCGGCATAAAGCTTCTTGGCCAGGTAGGCGTATATTTTATAAACGGCCTTGTAAACGGGATACGGCTTTTATTTGCATAGCCGATTGCGTGGGGCGTTCCTGAATCAGGAATACCGCCTACGAAATCGATATTCTTGCATATGCCCATATCAATATCGTGTTGTGCCATTATTTCACCGTTCTTGCAACGCATTACTTCAACGTTTACACCCTCGTAATCAGAGGTTGAAAAGCCGTAATACGACCACAGGAACGCACATATCTTAAGTTCACTCCTTGCAGGAAGAAGCACCTTCATCTCGTCGCTTGTAAGCTCAACTATTTCGCCGGGACCAAGCTCCTTAACGTCTTCATAATCAAGCTTTTTATATGCAAAGGATTCAAATGCCACTGCATAGCCTGTACTGTTTTTACCTATAATGCACGGTGTTCTGCCATAAAGATCACGTGCCGCAATAATACTGCCCTTATCTGTAAGAAGAAGCACTGTTGCAGAGCCTTCGATAGATTCCTGCGCAAAGCGGATACCATCGTGGAAGTTATCCTTTTTATTCATCAGCGCCGCAAAAAGCTCAACACTGTTTACCTTACCGCCTGTCATTGCACTGAACTGATCACCGTCGGAAAGATACTTTTCTATAAGCTCGTCCGCGTTATTTATTGCGCCAACCATAGTTATTGCATAAGCACCCAATCCCGAACGGAACAAAAGCGGTTGAGGATCGGTATCGCTTATACAACCGATTGCGGCATTACCGCTCATTTCATCAAACACGTCCTCAAACTTAGTTCTGAAGGGCGAATTTTGTATATTATGTATTTCGCGCTGTAAGCCGACCTCATTATTCCAAGCCGCCATACCGCCGCGACGCGTACCTAAATGGGAATGATAATCCGTACCGAAGAACACATCGGAAATAGCATCGTGCTTACATACTGCACCGAAAAAGCCACCCATAAAAAATCTCCTTAATAATTAAAGCCTTGAAGCGATTTCTGCATCCTTTTTAAGAACGTTCTCAGCATCGCTTATTCTTTTACTGTCAAGCTTTTCGCGCAAAGCGTCATCCTCAATAGCAATCATCTGCGCCGCAAGAAGCGCTGCATTTCCGCCACCGTTTATTGCAACTGTTGCAACGGGAATACCGGTAGGCATCTGTACGGTTGAAAGAAGAGCATCCATACCGTCAAGATTAGCGCCTGCACAAGGAATACCTATAACAGGAAGTGTTGTATTTGCTGCAATAGCGCCTGCAAGGTGTGCCGCCATACCTGCCGCGGCAATAATAACACCAAAGCCGTTTTTGCGTGCGTTAAGTGCAAAATCCCTTGCTTCAACAGGTGTGCGGTGTGCTGAATACACGTGCACCTCAAAAGGAATTTCCAACGAAGTTAACATATCTGTTGCTTTTTTTATGATAGGAAGATCACTGTCGCTTCCCATTACTATTCCAACTTTTTTCATAATACTCTCCTTAAAAAAATAAAAAAGGACACAGCTATTCGCAGACAGCGAATAACGTGCCCAGACGGTCGGCTAAAATAAATTCTTTGTTCCACCGTGGTTGTTCCACAATTATCCGTCAGTCGCAAAGAATCTCGCATTTTTACAACGGTTATTATATCTTAAAATGCTTTTTTTGTCAAGGCACAGGACTTATAAAACGTTAATTTTTAGCCTGCGTTTCGCAGTATATGCAACGGTATATTCCCTTTTCCTTATCCGTGAGCCTGAATACGTGATCAAGCTCCTGCTCGCATCCGGAAATACAACGGGGATTCTTACATTTTATTACGTTTGTAAGTGTTAAAGGCATCTCAATGCTCTTCTTCTCAACTAAAACGCCGTCCTTGATAACGTTGACTGTTGCATCGGGGTCAACGTAACCTATAACATCAAAATTCAAGGTTATATCTGCATCAATCTTGATAATATCCTTTTTGCCCATTTTTTTACTGCCCACGTTCTTTATAAGCGCAATTGAGCAATCAAGCTTTGAAAGACCTAACAGATCATATAAAAGCATTCCTCTTCCGGCAGTGATGTGGTCGATAACCACGCCGTTTTGAATGGAATCTATATTCATATTAAATCAGCCTCCTTCAAAAGCTTGAGTATAAGTGCCATTCGCATATATTTACCGTTAAGCACCTGCTTGAAATAGCACGCACGGGGATCGTTATCAATTTTAACGCTTATCTCGTTTACGCGGGGCAACGGATGCATTATTGCAAGATCGCTCTTTGCATTTTCAAGCTTTTCAGGTGTAAGCACGTAGCTATCCTTAAGCCTTAAATAATCTTCCTCGTTAAAGAAACGTTCACGCTGAACACGTGTCATATAAAGAATATCAAGCTTGGGCATAACCTGTTCAAGATCTGTTGTCTGCTCATAAGGAATATTGTTCTTCTTCAAGATATCCTTTTTAACGTATGAGGGTAATTTTAATTCCTCAGGTGAAATGAGCACAATGTTTATATTTTCATATCTTGAAAGCGCGTTAATAAGCGAATGCACCGTTCTGCCAAACTTAAGGTCACCGCAAAAGCCTACGGTAAGATTCTTTATTTCGCCCTTTTCCCTGTAAATAGTCAAAAGGTCTGCAAGTGTCTGCGTAGGATGATTATGACCACCGTCACCTGCGTTGATAACGGGAATCGACGCATTAAGCGAAGCAACGTACGGTGCGCCCTCTTTGGGATGACGCATAGCAATTATATCCGCATAACAGCTTATGGTCTTTGCGGTATCGGCAACACTTTCGCCCTTTGCGGCTGATGATGAATTTGCTTCGGAAAAGCCTATTACGTTACCGCCAAGCTCATACATTGCCGCTTCAAAGGAAAGACGTGTTCTTGTAGAAGGTTCAAAGAACAGCGTTGCAAGCTTCTTTCCATGGCAGATATCCGAATACTTTTTAGGATTTTCAATAATATCGCACGCACAGGAAATAAGCTCGTCTATTTCTTCAACAGAAAGATCGAGTATATCAATAACACTTCTCATTTTATTCGCCTTTCGAATTAAATTTTGGCACCGTTCACCTTAAGATAGTTCTTTATTCTTTCAACGTTTTCCGTGTTTTTGGGATCTTCCTCAAGATACTCAATGATATCGTAAACGTCAACAACCGAATATACGGGGAAACCGAATTCCTCTCCTACCTCAGCCATAGCTGATTTTTCGGTCTGTCCCTTTTCCTTACGGTCAACCATAACGAAGGTTGCGGCAACCTTTACACCGTCAAGCTTCGAAAGAATCGCCATGCTCTCACGGATTGCAGTACCTGCGGTAATTACGTCCTCAACGATAACTACCTCTTCACCTGCCTGAGGCTTGTAGCCTACGAATACACCGCCCTCGCCGTGATCCTTTTCTTCCTTACGGTTAAAGAAGAAGGGTACGTCAAGATCATTCTTTGAAAGTGCACAGGCAACGGATACTGCTATCGGAATCCCCTTATATGCAGGGCCGTAAAGAACGGTACGCTTATTGCCGATTTTTTCGAAGTAAGCCTTTGCGTAAAATTCGCCTAACTTTGAAATCTGATCGCCTGTTTTAATATCGCCTGCGTTAATGAAATAAGGAATTTTTCTACCTGATTTTGCTGTGAAATCACCAAACTTAAGAACGCCTGCGCCCTCTAAAAACTGTATAAACTCTCTCTTATAGCTTTCCATTTTTATTTTCTCCGTTTCTATTTTTTTATATAAAATTTATCGTCCTCGGTAAGCTGAAGTGCATCTATTACTTTACCGAAAAATGCTTTTTTTCTATCAAAGCCTGCAGGATGGTGCGCATCCGATGCATAATAGAATTTACAACCGCACTCCTTTGCAGTTTTGTAAATACGCATAATTGACGGAAAAACCTCATCATTTTCCACTTCGCCGCCAAGGTTAAGTTCAATACCAACGCCCACGCTTGCCGCCTTTATAAAAAGCTGTTCTAACCTTTCCTGCGGTATAAGGTCAAGGAAGCGCTTGTAATCTGCATACGTAAAACCGTTAGGTTCAATAGGCGTACACAACGTGCAAGTAATATGTGCTATGCCTATTTTATGAAATGGCAAGTCCATATTAAGTAACGCTTCCAGGCGTTCAGCCCATAACCTTGCACGGTTTTCAACGGATGAATCCTTGGGCTCGATCGTGAAATCCATCATATGCAAATGCGTTGTGGGGATTACAACAAAATCGAACTTATCAAAGCTTTCCTTTGAAATACCCAGCGTAAGATTTTTATCAAGATCCGTTTCGCAACCGAAGTAAAAGTTTATTCCGTCAGCCTGAGGCAACGGCAACGCCTGCTTTATGTGATCAAAATTCTGTTTTCTGTACCAACTGCTTGCGCATTCCACTTTTTCATCCCAGAAATGATCGGTCAAAACAATGTTTTTTAAATTGTTTTCCCTTGCATATTCTAAAATTCTTTCCGTAGTCTGCTCAGGGTCGTCTGAGCAAAGGGAAATTTTTGAATGAATATGTAGGTCGTTATCCCATACATACCTCATGAAAAGGCACCTCTCTTAATCGCAGAATTCCCTTACACACCTTTCGTATGCGGCAACGGG
>JAZQTV010000084.1:0-6656 GCA_045630945.1 Clostridia bacterium | reverse complement strand
AGTTAAAATCAGCATATTTAAAGCCTGCCTTTGCAATGCTTGAAATCGGCAATTCTATGCTATGAATGCCGTTTTTAAAATCTTTGTCAAATAACCAATGTATAGAAGTAGAAATTGGAAAAGCCATAATGCTTGCTCGCTCGCTTTCAGAACGTTTTTTATGTTTATACTTTATATCATATGGGTGCTGATGTCAATATTTTTTTTGCCGACAAAATTAGAAAAAACCCGCGCGCAAATAGCAGTTGACAAAAGCAAAAAAATAACATAAGTCGTTATCAAAAACGTTAACACTAGTGAAGTTGCAATGAAGGGCTAAGATTTTACAAGGCTTTTTAAGAATTTTGCGTTTTATTTGATGATTGTAAAATCCAAAAAACATAAATTTTAACGTAAAAAAGTTGGACACATTATTTTAGGTTTTTCCTAAACCATGTGTCCAATATTTTTTTGTTTAACGGAATTTTATAATAAGTGCTTTATGATTTTCTGTGTCCCATCAAAAAGTAAATCTTTCCGTCAATATGCTCGCCCTTAAGATACGTGCCGTATGCTTCGTCGTGGACGGTGGTGAACCGTGAATCATACTCGGGTGTAAAATCAGTTACTTTTGCTGTTGATACTGCTGATTCACAACCGTTTTCGGAGAATAAGTATACAGTCGCATCATTAAGTCCTTCTAATTTAATTGCCCGTCTGTATCTTGCGTTAACAGAGGGTGCTTCTCTGCAAGAAATTACTCCGTCAGCTTGCTTAATAAAAATTCTGCATTCACGATGCTCACCACGGTTGAAGCGGTATGAAGATTTACCGTCTATCATTTCGGCCTCTGTTCCGCAAAGTATCGGTGCGCCGAGTGGGCATTTTAAATGTGTGCTGGTGGTAGTATTGGAATTATAAACAGAGAAAAACAGAGCGTTATCGTGTCTTGAAATCGCCATTGTGGGCGGCTTGACGTCCTCTGATTTTCTTGTGTAAGAAATTTCATATCCCCGAGCAGAAAGTGCTTTGCGCAGAAGGTTTGCATCATTTTCAACGTCAAGCTTCGTAAGGTTGTCAAAGTCTATAACACTTAAAAGCTTTTCTTTTGTTCCGTACATCAGGATACCGATGCCTTGCTTTGAAAAAGCTATCAATTTTTCAAGTACGGCAGGATTTTCAGGAACAGGGGAGATTAAAATACTGTTTTTATAAATATCCGCATTATGCAAAAGGAAATTATCTGTGGAAACTACGCAACAAAGGGGCAAACCGTTGTTGATTGCATTGCAGATATAGTTGTCGCCCAAATTCATTTCACGAAGAAGCTCAGCATCCTCTGATGTAGTATATTCACGCATAGGATATACCCAAACAAACGGTGCGGGTTTGTCTGCTGCATCCTTTTCAGCCTTCAATATATGGGGCAGAGGCTCGTTTACACACGCATCGGGCATTCCGCCGTATGAATTGTCAATGGAAAGAATATTAAGGGAATTTGCCGTTTCTACCTCACCGTTTTTGTTGATGCGTGAGATAGCCATGGGCAGATAAATATCACAAGGTGAGCCGTCATAACGGTCATACCAGGGCGAGTTAATCCACCACGGATCGTGTATATAATAGCGGAATGGGAACGTATTATTCGGCAGCTCGCATATACGGGTCATATGCCCCATAATTTCAAGGCCGTAGTTATCGTTGATTGCCGCCCACGGTGAATTGGGGGGCGCAGTAATGTCAAGACCTGCATTATAGATATCGTAAAGCGGAACGCCATCGCTGGCGTAGTCTATACCAACAGAGTTATTAGTTCCTCGTGTTTCCAATGGGAATGAGCATTCTTTTCTGAAAAGATTCCAAAACGCAAATACGTTTTCTTTTGTTGTCTTCAACTTTTCGGGATAATACTTTTCACCGTCAAATATTTTTCCCGTCTTATCCCAAGGGTTAGAACTAAAGCCTAAACCGTTGGAAAGCCACAGAAAATCGAATCCCATATCACGCAGGAATATCTCGGATTGCTTTCCAAGGAACGTGCCAAAGAGTGTGCCCTCGGGTATTCCGTTGGGGTATGCGGCGTAAAAACGATCGTCTGCGTGCAGGGGTGACGTAGCATCAACAAAGCCGTAAGTGCCAATACGCGGACCCGAACATATTTCGTTGTGACGGTTGTATTTAAAATCAGAAATGGCAAACTCAGGTCCAATATCAAACGTCTGACCGATTCGTATCTTTGCGTTTGGGAATACTGCATTGCCTTCAGCTTTTAAACAAGAAATAATAGTTTTAAGGATACCGTATGTCATAACGGGAGCGTTTTTGATATAATCCTGCTTTCTCTTGTGCAGGGAAGTTTCAATAGGCTCTCCGTCCTCAAGATACGGAAGATTTGCCGTTCCTACAAAACGCGACCACTCAAACGTGTCATCCAAATTACCTGCATAATCAAGAATCTCGCTTCCGTCGCTTGCCCAAAGCATAATTGAAACGGTTTTTCTGTTTTTTAGAAGGGGACGCCATTGCTCAAATATTTGTGTGCATATTTTTTGTATGAACGCTTCGTCTGTTTGCTTGAACGGCTTTAAGCTTAACTCTAACGTTATATTATTAAACATATTAGTTCTCCTTTTGCTGAGTAATGCGTAAACTTAATGTCAGTGTATCACGTTTTGTGAAAAATTTCAAGATGCATTGGCACAAAAATTATAATTGAGTAATTTTGTTTTTGCACTCTTGATGTTTGTAGCCGTGGCGGAAAGGTTAGATTTGATATTTGGACATTAAAATCGCCTAATTTTAAATTTTTGGGGGAAAGCGAGTTTGTTCTTGGTGTTGAATATGTGCCCATCACAAGCGATAAAAAAGGCAACGCCGGGTTGCCTTTTTATATTTTACTGTACATTGCTTTATATTCCCGAGGGGTAATTCCCATATGTTTTTTAAATGATTTTGAAAAATAAAACGCATCACAAAATCCCGTTTTTTCCGATGCTTCACCAACAGTAAAGCCGTCGGAAAGCATCTGTGCGGCGTGGTCAATGCGGAGCTTGTTTCTGTAAGCGGTAGGTGAAATACCTATGTGCTTTTTAAATAGCTTTTCCATATTGGAAACACCCATAAACGACATTGAAGCAAGCTCCTCAACAGAAGTGTCAAGATAATAATATTTTTCAAGAAAATTTAATGTTTTGTTTAGCTTGTCGTATATGCTGCTTTCGTCTGTAATACTGATTATCTCGTTCATTAAAATAGCAGCAATCTTCATAACGTCGCTTGCGCAAAAGAACTTGTATGCTCTCTTTTTTTCGTTATAAGTGTTGTAAACGCTAAAAATCAGATCTATAATTTTTTTGATAATATTTTCGTCAAATACGTGTGCTTTTTCAAAAAGTCTTACAGGATGATTATTCTCAAAAAATACAAAATCAAATTGATAGTATTCTGTGTCGGGGGCAAGCAATATGTTTTTGTATTCAGAGCCGTAAGGTAAATATAAAAAGTCACCCTGCTTTGTGGTAATAATTTCATCATCAAAAATAAATTTATGTCCGCCCTTTATATAATAGACAAATCCGTCTGAAATACGTGAACTTTCACTGTATTCGCTTAATGGGGTGTGTTTAAGTATTATTCTGTCTAATCTAAGCTCAAGCTTATTGCTTTCTAAATTTATCATTTAACCACTCCTTTACTGTATAATATCATATTTTCCGATTTTGTACAAATAATTTCTTACTTTGTCAATGTTAATAATTACTGTTATATGTTATTCTAACTATATAATGTTAAATTAAGGAGTGATAAAACCTTGAAAAATATCCCAAGCACAAGCGTTTTATTTTTTACCTCACCAAGATTTAAAAACTTGGGTCAGGGTACAAAAAAAGGAACGTACTTTGAAAGAAAAGAAAAAGAATCCGATCATATCATAAAAGAGTTTTCTCAGGTGGTTGAAATAAAAAACAGCACCGTGTGCTATTCCAAGGAAGATGCCATTAGTGCAGTTACGTTACTTAAGAACGAAAGGGTTGATATGGTAACGGTAATGTTTTTATCCTGGTCTGAGGATGAAGCGTGGATAAACACCCTTAATGAAATATCCGATGTGCCGGTGTTTTATACATCAATAGTGCGTGATAATATCGATTATGAAAACACGTTTGATGAGGATGATTTTGTTGACTTTTTGTCATATGGTTCACTTGTCGGCTTTCTTGTTGGTTCAGGCTCGCTTAAAAGGTTTGCGCCTGCAAGCAGAAGGGTCTTTATCGGTTCAATAGCCGAGGTTAAAGAAGAACTTTCGATTTTTGCAAGAGCCGCAATGGCAAAAAATCGCTTGAAGGGGGCGGTTATAAGTCTCTTATCCCATTATAATGAAGCAATGTGGGCAACGTACGTTGATCCGTATAATATTTTTAAGGTGTTTGGCGCTCAGCTTAAATTTATTGCAATTCCCGAGCTTATAAGAGAAATTGAAAAGGTTGATGATAGTGAGGTTTTAACACACCTTGAAGCATTAAAGAAAAAATACAGGGTGCTTCCCGACGTTGAAGAAGATAAGTTTTTTGCTTCTGTAAAAGCAACGCTTGGTATGGAAAAAGCCGCGTTAAATATAGATACCGACCTGCTTGTGCTTAATGATATCGAAAAGCCTGTTTTAGAAGAGGTTGGCTTAAGACCGGGTTTTTCGCCCCTTTCAAAAGACCGTGAAATAACCGTTGTGCCCGAGGGCGACCTTGGTGCAGGCATTGCGTTATACATTTTAAAGCTTATATCGGGCGAACGCGCAAACTTTATTGAACCGTTCTATATTGACGGCAAGCGCAATGTTTTTGTGGCAGGGCATGCAGGACCTAACGATTACACCCAAACACCCGAAAACGTAATAATAGACAGAGATACGCGGTTTGCCAAAAGCAATTACAAATACGCGGGCGCTCCGTTTGCTTGGTACGTTTTCCCCGAGGGTATAAAAACCATTTTGCACGTTTCGGAATGTAACGGCAAAATTAAAATGGCTTTTTTAACTGTTGAATGCTTAAAAACAAAGCACTATCTTGCAAGCTATTCCCACGCTGATTTCAGACACACGTCGTTAGATAATAAGGTGTTCTTTAAAAAGCTTGCGGAAATGGGTGTTACACAGCATTTTGCAATCGTTGACGGCGATTATACCAAGGTGCTTGAATGTTTTGCACAGCTTTACGGTTTTGAATATTTGAACGTTTGAGGTAGATTTATGGAAAATATAAAAATACGCAAGGATAAATACGCACAGTTCTTTGGCGGAATAGGATTTCACAATAACGAGGCACTTTTATATCCCATAATTAAAAAAGAGCATTTCGAACAGCTTTTATGTAAGTGCTACCGTGAAATTTCACCGGGCTTTATGCGTACTTTGGGCGGATATGATGACTGGACAAAGGAATCAATGGATTCCTTTATCGAATACTACAACCAAATGCAGAAGGTTACCGATACACCGATTTATCTTGCAGGGGCAAAGGGTAAGGTTCACTTTTCCGATGAAGAAATGGAATTGTACTGTGAACGTGTTGCAGATACCCTGTTGTATCTTAAAAATAACAATATGAAGCATCTACGCTATTATTGCTATTCAAATGAAATGTCGTGCGGAACGTGGGGCGACCTTATGGCAGATTTGCCTACGTTTAAAAAGTATCATCAGTATCTTTTTAGGGCGTTCCAAAAGCGCAAGCTTGATATAGGCTTGCTTGCAACGGATGCATCGGAATATTGCAACTGGGAAACTATGGATTGGGCAATGGAAAATATGCAGCATATCACCGAGGATTATTCGTTGCATATATATGAACGTAATCACGATATATACGATACGTCTTTTTACGATTTCTTCTACGATAAATGTAACGGATATGCCGTTAAAGCCATAAAAAACGATAATAAGCGTATGCTTTTAACTGAGTTTGGTATACAAAAGGGCGAACAGCTTTCTTACGGAAACGGTGTTACCATTGACGTTTGTAAATACCATGAGGATCCGTGGGAATGTGCGTATTGCGCATTGATGCTTAGCGAAATGGCTTTTGCCGCAATAAATGCAGGTGTTTTTGCGTTGGCATATTGGTCATATACCGATTATCCCGATCCCTATACCTGCGCTTATTCTGAAAAAGAAGGATACTCAAAACAATGGAGCATTAACGACCGTTTTATAAGCGGCACTACCGATTCCAAGTACAATAAATGGGGTATGTTTACGTGGGAAGATGACGATAAGCATACGATTAAGCCTTTGTATTGGTGTATGGCGCCGTTGGTTAAACTGTTTAAGGGCAGGTCGAAGGTGCTTACTCTTGATTTTAATGATAAAAAGCTTCGCGCGTGCGGCATAATAAACCGTGACGGTTCAGTTTCAATAGGTATAGTAAACAGAAATAAGGCGGAAACGCAAATTAAGTTAGATAGTGAGCTGTTTAATAAAAATATTAGAGTATACGAATATGATCCCCGAAACGTTCCAACGAATCAGTTTGGCGATATTCAGGATTATACTGCAATATTGGCACTTGACAATACAACGTATACGCTTAAAGGCGAAAGCGTAACGTTCTTTACTACGGATTATGAGGTTAAAAACGAATCTGTGTATGCAGAAGACGTAACGCTTAATAACGGTGTTCTTTCGT
>JAZQTV010000083.1:0-2195 GCA_045630945.1 Clostridia bacterium | reverse complement strand
TGCGTTACGGCTCTCTGTAACAACTACACGATAGAAGGGCTTCTTCTTTGCGCCAAGTCTTGTAAGTCTGATTTTTACCATTTTTGTTTCCTCCAATAAAATAAAATTAAAATATTTAAGTTATATTAACTTATCAGAATTTAGGGAAGCGGCCGCCTTTTTTGCCTTTTGAGAAAAGACTGAAACGCTTCATCATTTGTTTTGTCTGGTCAAACTGCTTTATAAGCTGATTAACCTCCTGCACGCTGGTTCCGCTACCTGCGGCAATACGGCGCCTACGTGATGCATTAAGTATATCGGGATTCTTTCTTTCCTTTTTAGTCATAGAAAGAATTATTGCTTCAATTCTATCAATACGCTTTTCATCGATTTCCTGCTGTGAAAGCTTTTGTGTATCAAGACCGGGTATTGGCGGAAGTGATTTTAATATATCCTTCATCGAACCCATTTTGCGCATTTGCTTAAACTGTTCAAGGAAATCCTGCAGATCGAACTTATTGTTTTTAATCTTATCTGCAAGCTTCATTCCTTCAGCTTCGTCAAAGTTTTCCTGCGCTTTCTCAATTAAGGTAAGCACGTCACCCATACCAAGAATTCTTGATGCCATTCTGTCGGGGTGGAAAGGCTCAATATCCTCAAGCTTTTCACCTATACCGGAGAATTTAATTGGCTTGCCTGTTACCGCCTTAACGCTCATTGCGGCACCGCCACGGGCATCACCGTCAAGTTTGGTAAGAATAACACCGTCGATGCCAAGCTTTTCATTAAAGCTTTGCGCAACGTTTACCGCATCCTGACCCGTCATAGCATCAACGGTAAGAAGAATTTCGGTGGGACGGACTTCTTTTTTAATATTGACAAGCTCTTCCATAAGCACCTCGTCAATATGAAGTCTACCTGCAGTATCAAGGATAACCGTATCATAAAGATAGCTTTTCGCATACTTTATAGCTTCCTGTGCAGTAAGAATGGGATTTTGTGTACCTCGGTCAAAAACTGCAATCTGAAGCTGACCGCCAACAACCTTAAGCTGATCGATAGCGGCAGGACGGTATATGTCACAAGCAACAAGCAATGGCTTTTTACCCTGTTTTTTAAGGTAACCGCCAAGCTTCGCACACATAGTGGTTTTACCTGCGCCCTGCAAGCCGCAAAGCATATATACGCTTGGCGGTGCGGAAGATACGGTAAGCTTTGAATGGGTTGAACCCATAAGCGCAACAAGCTCATCATTAACTATCTTTATTACCTGCTGACCGGGAGTAAGGCTATTTAAAACAGCTTCACCTACCGCGCTTTCAGTAACACGCTTTACAAAATCACGGGCAACGGCAAAGTTTACGTCTGCCTCAAGAAGTGCCATTCGCACTTCGCGCATCGCTTCCTTAACGTCACTTTCAGAAAGCTTTCCGCGACTTTTAAGACCTTTAAATACTTTTTGAAGTTTTTCTGTTAAGCCCTCAAAAGCCATTATACGTCCTCCGTTACCTCTCTTAATTTTATTGCCAATTCCTTTGCCTGAGGAATTTTTTCAAGCTCACTTACTATCGCCTTTATCTTTTGGTCACGCTCCGCAATCTTAAGTGTTTCCTCGTAAAAACGAAGTTTTTCCTCACTTTTTATTATAGCGTTACGTGCCGCCTGACGTGAAATGCCTAATATTTCGCCTATCTCACCCAAGGAAAGATCCTCATCAAAGCGCATTCGTAATATGGAAGCCTGTGTTTCAGTAAGCAGCTTTTCATAAGTATCGAGCAAAATTACCGTTTCTATACCTATTGCCGACAAAAAAGCACCCCCAAACAGCAAAGGCTGTAAACCTTTTTTGATTTACAGCCTTTATAATATATTCTTTTTGATTTTTTGTCAAGCGAAATTAAATAATATTTCCTGCAAAATCTTCAGCATCGAAGGGACGTAGGTCATCAATACCCTCACCCACACCGATATACAGAATGGGAATATTCATTTCCTTGGCAATAGCTACTGCTACACCGCCCTTTGCGGTACCGTCAAGCTTATTAAGAATAATGCCGTCAATGCCCACCGCATCAGAAAATCCTTTTGCCTGCATAAGTGCGTTCTGACCTGTTGTTGCATCTAAAACAAGCATATTCTGCCTTTTTACCTCGGGGTAATTTTTAGAAATTATTCTGCCTATCTTTGAAAGCTCATCCATAAGATTTTTCTTATTA
>JAZQTV010000082.1:0-15569 GCA_045630945.1 Clostridia bacterium | reverse complement strand
GTCGACCCACAAGGGTGTTTTTAAGGGTGAATGGGAGACTTGCAATCCTTCAGATGTGATTGTTGCTGATTACGAATACAATTTGGACTGGATAATGGTGTAACCATCTATAAAAGGAGGAACAAACCTGTGAAAAAACTATTTGCACTTATTTTGACTGTTTGCCTTTTGGCAACCGTGTCCGTAACCGCTTTTGCGGCTAACACAACCGGCGGCTCTACCGAGGTTTCTTTTAACGTTGACCCCACTTATACCGTTACCATTCCCGCTACCGTTGCGCTGAATAAGGTGGATACAGAAGGCGTCGTTACCTACGAAAACGACTACACTCTTACCGCTCAGGCCGGTGTTAGACTCAAGAAGGGCGAATACATCGAAGTCACCGTGGCAAGCGATTTTGAAATGACCACCCAAGAGGGCGCAACCCTTGAATACACCATCACCGCAGGCGGTAATACCGTTGCCAACAATGGCGTTGTTGCAGAATTTGCTACCGACAAGGCCGAGCAGACTGCCACTATTCACATTGCGGCAAACGACCCTGATTTTGCCGGTGAATATAAAGATACCGTTACCTTTACCCTTACAGTAAAGACCAACTGATTTTGGAGGGAAACACTATGAAAAAAGTATTTGCAGTTATTTTGGCCGTCGCTTTGATGGCAACTATGTCCGTTACCGCTTTTGCGGCTAACACCACCGGCGGCGATGCTGACATCACCACAAGTATTGCACCTACCTACACCGTAACAATTCCTGCTGACGTAAGCGTTCAGTTTAACGCTACCGAAACCGACTTTGGTGCGATTGAAGTTACTGCTTCTCAGATTCATCCTAACAAGTGTATCAAGGTTGCACTTTCAAGTGACGGTAAGCTTGAAAACGGAACTGATAACACCAAGGTGCTTCCTTATGCTATAAAGGATGCTGACGGAAACGCATTTACTGAAGCAACCTATCTTAACGAGGGTGACAAAACCGAGCTTTCAATTCATATTACTGCTGACGATTGGAATGCCGCATATGCAGGTGAGTATTCCGATACCGTTACCTTCACCGTTTCATATGAAGATAAATAAGGAGGCGGCATTATGAGGAAAATAACAGCTTTGCTGTTATGCTTCTTGTTGCTGTGTGCGTGTAGCGTGAACGCCTTTGCTACCGAGCCTGACGATGAGATATCAAATACCGTAATCTCCGTTAGCGTGCCTGATTCCCATAAGATAACCGTTACGGCTGAAAACGCCAAGGTTTTTTACGAGGGTGTCAGTGGGGAAGAGTTTGAAGTTGCTCGGTTAAGTGAGCCACGGCTTCTTATCCGTGCCGAAAATGGAAAGGCAATAAGCACCGTAACGGTAAACGGCACCGACGTGACAGAAATGCTTCGCGGCGGATATCTTGAACTTGAACCTGTTTACGAGGATAAGATGATAACCGTTACTACCGAGGATGAGGTTAGCGCATCTGTTGATACGTACACGGTAAAGGGTAAGGTAATGTTAAACGGCCAGCCCTTAAAAGAAGTTGACTTGGAATTACGTTCTACCTTAAAAACGACAAAAACCGATAACAACGGTTGCTTCGTCTTTGAAGGTGCGGAAATGGGTGAACATTCGTTAACCGCACTTAAAGATGGCAAGGTCATCGGTTATATGTACTTTGCACTTCGGCAGGATGCTAATACTGACGTAAGCTTGTTAGCAGATGGTACCTACACTGTGCTAATCGACAAGTCAGGCGCAGGGATAGAGTTAAATCTTGAACTGAACGAGGAAAAAGGCATCCTTACACCAAGCGGATTTAAAACTGTTGAAAAAGCAGAATCGAATTCACCTGATTTGGGAGATGATACAAATCTTTATTGGTGGTGGCTTCTTTTAATTCTGTGTGCAATCGGCATAACGGCTTCAGAAATCTATTACAGAAAGAAAAAAGTCAAATAAAATATGAAACCGACCGCTTTAACGGTCGGTTTTTTATTCGTGCGGTTTGTTTTTAAAAGGCTTTATCTTGCTCTTTTTGCTTTATGGTGGTATAATATTTAAGTAAAAGAAGCAATAAAGAACTGTTGACGGTTTAAAGGAGATTCAGTAATGAAGGGGAAAGAAAGAATTTCTCGTTTTTTGAATATTACCGCACTTAAAATATTGGGCGTTCTGCTGATGTTTTTTATGGCAATCGCGCTGTTATGGCACGGCAATGCAACAAGCACTCAAGCTGAAATGGCAATGGTTGCACAGGTGTATTTTGACGGTGATTACCGTATTGGTGACGGTGAATGGCATAAAATTGTCAAGGGTGAGCATATTCCCTCAACAAAAGGCGACGTAACGTTGCGCGGCAATTTTCATATACTTGCGCCTAACGGTGAGTATATCGGGATTTTTAGCGGAGGCGATGTACCCCTTGCATTTTATATGGACCATATCAGCGTTACTTTTTTTGAAGACGGAATAGAGCCTTACATATTTGAAACGGAAAACACAACGTACGGGGATTCTGTTTGCGGTACAATCTGGAATGCTTATTACTTTATGAACGAAAGTGAGGAGCCGATAGAGATCCTTATACACAATCCGCATAATTTTGGCAACGAAACCGCCGTTGACGAATTCATTTCAAACGTGGCTTTCTGGACAGGCATTGATTTTGAAAAGGGCGTTCTTGAAAGCGGAGAATCACAGCGTGAGCTTGGATTGATGTTCTTTATCGTTGCGCTTGTGTTTTTAGGAACTGCAATTTTCTCGTCACTTATCCATATAAAGAACAGTAAAATTATATGGGTGCTCGGTATCGTAATTTTATTTGCGGGAACGTACCTTGTATATAGTGCTGAAGGTGTTTCGTTCTGGAATGAATCGGTTGTATCAAATACAACTATATTAGGCTGTTCAATGATGTTTTATATGTTGTTTCTTTTAATGGCAATCGTGCATTTTTTAAAGGGAACGAAAACGGCAGGTGCAATCACGGTTGCGCTTCTTGGTGCCTTTGATGCGGTGCTTTTTATGTTGCCTTTATTTACGGATTTGCTTTTCTACGATACGTGGCTTTATTGGGGCGCAGTACAGATGATTGCAAACGTTATCTTGATGGGTTGTCTTATAACAGAATTCTTTTTTGCAAAAGGGAAGGCGCGCTTTGTGTATATCGGCTCAATGCTGCCGCTTGTGTCGTTCTGTGTTGACGTTGTGATGATCGATCTTGGCATATGGAATATAGGTTGCGCATCCATCTGCGTTTTTGCCGCATTCTTCGTTGTGGCAACGGTTGCCGTGCTTAAGGTTATACCGCAAAGCATCAATGCCCTTGAAAAAACAAAGCAGCTTGAAACAGAAAAAATCGTATTAAACGCTCAGCTTACCGAAAGCAGAATGTCTACTATGATGAGTCAGATTCGTCCGCACTTTATTTATAATACCCTTGGTAGTATTGAACAACTTTGCAATATAGATCCGCGCAAAGCAGGCGAGCTTGTACACAACTTTGCCAAGTATCTTCGCGGTAACTTTGGTGAGCTTGATAATCCCAAACCGATTTTAATGTCGCAGGAAATGGAGCACGTACATCATTATATCAGCATTGAAAACGTACGTTTTCCCGATATGACTTTCTCGTTTGAAATGAATTCGGTGGATTTCCGTATTCCTGCGCTTACCATTCAGCCTATTGTAGAAAATGCAATAAAGCACGGTCTTATGAAGCTTCCCAAGGGCGGAAAGATACGCGTAGTATCCTATGAAACAGAGGATAACTATTGCGTTTTGGTTGAGGATGACGGTGTGGGCTTTAATACGGACGTCTTGCTTGATGAGAGAAAGCACGTGGGCATCCGCAACATTCGCGGAAGATTAAAGGCGATGGTAAACGGAACCCTTGAAATTAAAAGCACAGAGGGCGTAGGTACCTCGGTACTTATAAAGATTCCTAAGGAGGCGGAAAAATGATTGCAATAGCGGTCGATGATGAAGTACTGATGCTTGGGGCATTGGTGGCGGCAATCGAAGCATCACCCGATATAACCGAGGTAACAAGGTTTTCGGGGTGTGATGAGGCACTCGATTTTGTAAAGGAAAATCCGGTTGACGTTGCCTTTCTTGATATAAATATGCGCGGTATGGGTGGGCTTGCACTTGCGGAAAAGATAGTTGCTGTTTGCCCTGAATGCAAGATTGTGTTTTGCACAGGTTATGAGGAATATGCAATTCCCGCATTTAAACTGCATGCGTCTGGGTATCTGATGAAGCCTGTTTCCGCAAAGGACGTGCAGGCGGAAATTGATAATATAAAGGGAATTCGCCATAAAGAAAAACCGATTGTTGTTAAGTGCTTCGGTAATTTTGAGGTTTATGCAAGGGGCGAAAAACTTACGTTTAAGCGTTCAAAGACCAAGGAACTGTTTGCGTTCTTGGTTGATAGGCGTGGCGCAGGCGTTACCGTTGCGGAAATTGGTGTTGCGCTTTGGGAAAATGATACAGAACAAAAAAACCAAAACTATATTCATCAGTTGTTCCGTGATTTGCGTCAGACACTTAACGTGATTGGAATTGAGGACGTTTTTGAAAGAAACAATTACCTTTATTCCATCAATTCCGATAAGATTGATTGCGATTACTTTGAATATTTAAAAAACGGAAAGCCTGAATTCTTGGGCGAGTATATGTCCCAATACAGTTGGGCTGAGGAAACCTGCGGTTTACTGTGGGAAAAAAAAGAATAATTAAGCAATAAAAAGCCGTCATATCGACGGCTTTTTTTGTTGTTTGTAAGAGGTTTGTCACACCCTTAATGCTATACTAATAAAGAAAATAGGGGAGATATTTGCATTTTTCATATTAGAAAGACAAATCAAAGTAAAAATACGTTTAAGAAAAGGAGAACTATTATGTTCAAAAACAGAACGGCACAGTTGATTTATCAGACAATCTACGTTACACTCGGTATTGTCGGCACAATTGCAAGTCTTGGCATTTTCGACAATATCAACGCAATTCGTTGGGATTTCTACGTACACTTTACAAACCTCAGTAACTTCTTATGCATCGGCGTTATGCTTGCGGCACTTATTCAGACCGCAAAGAAGAAAGAGGATAGCTACGTTACGGCAGTTCCAATGCTGAAGTTTATTGGTATGCTTGGCATTTTACTGACGTTCCTTGTGTTTAATATTATGCTTGCAGGCGCAGAAGGCCGCGATCCGCAGGCAAACTGGCGCATAGGAAGCCTTACCTTCCACGTTGTGCTTCCCATTTTGTACCTTGCTGACTGGTTCCTGTTCTATGAACGCAAAAAGTGCAAATGGTATTATCCCGTTGCATCTATTGCATTTCCGCTTGCTTACGTAATATTCTTGCTTATACAGGCAATCATTTTAAAGTTTGACTCATCTATTTTAATTCCTACTTCGTCAAACACACCTCTTATTTATCCCTATTTCTTTGTAAATCTTGATACACAGGGTGTTTCGGGTGTTCTTACCTGGATAGGTATTCTTTCGGTGGCATTCGTTGTAGGCGGATTCCTGTTCTTTGGTATCGATAGGGCTTTAAAGAAAAAATAATTAAAAAGCAAGAAAGAAAGGGGATGCTTTATGAAAAAATTTTTATCATACACTAAAACCTTTATTGTACTTTTAATTGTAACTGCTATTTTTCTTAGCTTTTATGCATATATGCTTGCAAGGCCAATATCCTATGGAATGGGCTATCTCAACCGGTCTGCTTACGAGGGTGTAAGTTTTGAAGGAACAATGAAATTCTATACTGACAACACTATGGTTGTGGAAAGCACAAACTTTGACGAAAAGATGGAATACTTTTACTACTATAAGGATGGATATCTTTTCTCAACCGTTGCAATGACTGAAGAAGAATACGAGGTAGAGGTTGCTTACATCAATGATAATTTTGAAGAAGCAATCAAATCACCCTTCTATGCAACAAAAATCAACGCTTTCAGGCAGGTTGCAGAGGGGATTGATGGATATACGATGATTTATACCTGCACCTCGGCAATTACTTTTGCGGCAGTAGGCGGTGTAGTTGCACTTATACTTGTTGCACTTACCGTTTGCACCTTGATTCTTTCAAAAAAATCAAAGTGCGCGGAATAAACAGCGTGTCTTTATAAATTAAAATAATAAATATTGGAGAGAAAAAATGAAAAAAGATTTGATTTTTGCCCCTATAATGTTAATAATCGGTGTTTTGTTATTCTTATTGAGGGCAACAGGAATGAATGCGCATATTGCTATCTCGGTAGCAGGTGTTGTGGTTCTTGCAGTATATACTGCTTTAACAAGAAAGGAATGGAAGATTCCTGCACTTGAAATTATTATGAGAGCGTGCTACGGACTTGCATTAGTATCGGGTATCGTTATTAAAATCGTTCACGGAATTGCCGCACTTGCAGTAATTCACAAGATAAGTGCCGTTTTGTTTGTGGCTTTGATAATCGTTTCACTTACTTATAAGGCAGTTACAAATAAAAAAGCTTAATTTTTGATGCTTCGCATATACAAAAATAGGGAGTTAACATGGATAAATTAGTCAGAAAAATTGAAATACCGCTTGCAAGAAAGGTAATTGAAAAAGCGGGGTTATATATCATAAAGGAGCAGGATCTTGACCGCGTGGCAGAGGCTGCGGCAGATGCATATCAGGATTATCCCTTACACAATTGGTTAACCAAGGGTAAGTATGATTATAAGGCTTCAAAGCTTCTTATGAAGTGCTCCCTTAAAGCAATGATGAACGATGCGGTAATTTATGCTGACAGTGAAGAAATCAATGGCTTTGCGGCATGGCTTCCCTTTGGCTTTACAGGCAATAATCCCGCGGCTTTCTTGGCTAACGGCGGAATAGGCTTCGTATTGCATTCGGGGCTTGGCGTTATCGGCAGGCTTCTTACCTATGAAAACTATGCGATGAATCTTAAAAAACAATTTACAGATCATTACGATTGGTATTTATTCAATCTTTCAGTTAAAAAGGATGCACAGGGTAAGGGAATTGCAAGTAAATTGATGCGTCCTATGCTTAATTTTTGCGACGATGAAAGAATGGTTGCGTATCTTGAAACCAACAAGGAAATTAACGTAGGTATGTATCGGCATTTCGGCTTTGACTTGATGAAGGAAGAAATGATTCCCAAAACACCTGTTATGCATTACGCTATGGTTAGGCATCCAAAGGTAGAAAACGAATAGAGAGGAGTAAAGAAAGTGCCCCAAAAACAAAAAAAGTACGCCGATGATGGATGGGCTATTTGGGTTGATGGTGACGACAACAGCACCGTATACATAAATGATTGGTTAAATCCTAAGGGCAAAAGCTACGTTGATATGGCAATTCGTATCCGCGGTGTAAAAGCAAGCAAGTTTTTACACGTTTACGTTCCGTTTGAAGTATCAAGTGACGAAATAGAAGACGTTTCTTTGCTCTTTAACGATACTAAAATTTTGCAGGCAACCTTCAGTGCGACCTGCATTGTGGATTACAAGAAAAATTCGCACACTTCAGAAATAGCTTATAACGGCAAAACGGTAGATATTGTACATATAAGCACTTTAGAATATGAAGTGTCACGGCTTTCTGACGGCACGCTTTTAAGTGTTGATTTAGAAAAATTACAACAGTTCCTTGATAACGATGAAGCGTATTTTATCTGGCGTATGCCCCATAAAACCTTAGATGAGATATTTAAACCCCGTGTTGACGTGGGCAATGCAATGGACAGGTTAAGGGATTTAATAACTACGCCTGTTGTTTCCGAAAAATACGGTTACTCTATCCGCATTAACGAATCAAGACTTCTGCCCGAGGATATTACGCGAATCGGTGCATTCCACAGGCAAAAACTTACAAAGGCGGTTATTACGATTTCTGTAGATGAGAACTACGAAATGAATGATGCAGGTTGTTATCGTATTCGTCGTTTGGAAGAAAATCTTTACAAGGAATATCTTCCTTTCGATTATCACAGAGAAGACGTTATTACGTATCAATGGAACCAGAGCCGTGAAGATAATTTTCAGGGACAGTTTAATTTTTATTACAGTATAACAAAAAATTCCGTAAGCAAGGGTAGTATGCTTTTATATATGATATTGCTTTTGTCTATCGGCGTGGTTGGCGATCTTTTATCCAACACAGTTCAAGCCTTACTTGGCTTATTCAGATAGGGGGTGCTTGAATGAAGTTAATCGTTCCCATATTACTTAACTGTATTCTTGTTCTTGCGGTGTATCTTGTAGATAAATATACGCCTGCAAAAAAGATTCCGCATATGGTAAAGCAGCTTATAATAGGCATTTTGTTTGGTGCCGTGTCTGCTTTTGCATCAAGCTACGGTGTTGAATGGCTTGGAACAACGGTAAACGTTCGTGATGCCGCACCGTTGTCTGCGGGTCTTATATTCGGCGCACCGGCAGGTATTATTTCAGGTCTGATAGGTGGCTTGTACCGTTGGTTTTCGGTTTATTGGGGCGGTGGCGAATATACACAGCTTGCGTGCAGTGTTGCAACAATTCTTGCAGGTTTTATGGCGGCAGGCCTCAGAAAGCTGATGTTTGATAACAAAAAGCCTACCTGGGGATATGGTATTTGTATTGCCGTTGTTTGCGAAGTTATCCATATGATTTTGATTTTCATTACAAATATGGATAATTCATCTTATGCCTTCGAATTTGTTAAGGGGGCAACGATACCGATGGTTTTAGGCAATGCCGTGGCAGTAGGCTGTGCCATCATCATCGTATCAATTTTAAGTCATGAACGTTTTACAAAAGCCAAGGGCGGCGAAAGGATAGCTAATACCTTTCAGCGTTGGTTGCTTCTGTGCATAGTCGTTGCCTATTTGGTTACAAGCGTATTTACGTATTTCCTTCAAAACGGAATGGTAAAAATCGAAACGCAAGAGGTTTTTACTGCTGCAATGAATGACGTTGAGGCGGACATTAAAGGAAAATCCGATTCACAGTTGCTTGGTATTGTAACGCGGGTTAAAGAAGAATACGAAAAGAATGTTGACGTTTCACTTGATGCGTTATTACAAAAGCACGGAATTGTAGAAATTAACGTAGTTAACGAAGACGGCTTGATTATCGATTCAACTGAGCAGGACGTTATAAATAACTACGATATGAACAGTAAAGCACAGTCAAAGGAATTCGTTGATAAGCTTAAAACACAGGATTTCTTTGTGCAGGAGTATAGCCCAAGGGGAAAAGACGAATCCGTTTGGCGCAAATACGCTGCAGTAAATCTTGAAGGCGGTGGCTTTATTCAGGTAGGCTATGATGCGGAGCAGTTCCATCGAATGCTTAACGAATTCGTGGTTGACGTTACTAAAAACCGTCACGTAGGCACGGACGGCTTCATAGCTGTTTGCGACGATAAGCTTTCATTGGTAATCGATAACGATTACGCAGGTCTTCATATTTCCACAATAGGAATTGAGCCTAATGAAGAAATGCAAAACGGTAAAACCGCTACGGCACTTTACTATGCGGATATTATTGACGGTAAAACCGAAGCCAGTCTTAGATATATGTACGTTTTCAAGTTTGTTGAAGGCTACTGTATTATAGCGGCTATGCCTGAGGCAGAAGCGATGTTTATGCGCGATGCATCCCTTTATACAAGTATCTTTATGCAGGTGCTTATATTTGCCGCATTATTCGTGTTTATTTACGTTCTTATAAAGCGTGTTATCATCAATAACTTAAAGAAGATTAACGATACTCTTGGGCGTATTACCGAAGGCGATTTAAACGTTACCGTTGACGTTCGTTCTAACGAGGAATTCTCATCTCTCTCCGACGATATAAATTCAACGGTTACTACGTTAAAAAGATATATTGCAGAAGCTGCGGCGCGTATAGATAAAGAACTTGAATACGCAAAGCAGATTCAGCTTTCAGCTTTACCTACCAATTTTCCCAAGGATGAGGAATACAGCATTTATGCGCAGATGATTGCCGCAAAAGAGGTAGGCGGAGACTTTTATGATTTTTATAAAATCAATGATACTACAGTAGCATTCCTTGCCGCCGACGTTTCAGGTAAGGGAATTCCTGCGGCAATGTTTATGATGACCGCCAAAACCATAATAAAAGACCTTGCGGAAAGCGGTATGGCGGTAAACGATATATTCACAAAAGCTAATGAAAAGCTTTGTGAAAACAATGAATCAGGTATGTTCGTTACTGCTTGGATGGGTATTCTTGATATTACTACGGGTAACGTGCAGTTCGCAAATGCGGGACATAATCCGCCCGTCTTAAAGCGTGCCGACGGCTCCTTTGAATACTTAAGAACCCGCGCAGGATTTGTGCTTGCAGGTATGGAAGGCGTTCGTTACCGTGCTAATGAAATTACGTTAAATCCGGGTGATAGGCTGTTCTTGTATACGGACGGTGTTCCTGAGGCAACAAACGTAGATAATAAGCTTTACGGTGAAGAAAGATTGCTGAATTTTATGAATCAGAATGCTTCAATGAATGCAGTAGAACTTTTACCTGCTTTAAAAGCCAATATCGATGAGTTTGTGGGCGAAGCACCGCAGTTTGACGATATTACAATGCTGATGTTTGATTACAAACCCCAAAAGGAAGTTGAGCGTATGACGGATAAAACGTTTCCTGCAAAAACTGAATCGTTAGCTGACGTTATCGGTTTTGTGGAACAAACCCTTGAGGGCTTTGAATGTCCCATGAAAATACAAATGGCTATATGCGTTGCCATTGAAGAGGTTTTCGTAAACGTTGCTCACTATGCATACCCTGATGGCGAGGGGAATATGAAGCTTTATATCGGCTTTAATGAAGAAACCCGTGATATTACGTTCCGTATGACAGATAAAGGCGTTCCGTTTGACCCGCTTAAGAAGCCAGATCCGGACATCACGCTTTCTGCCGAAGAACGTGAAATAGGCGGTCTTGGCATCTTCATTACAAAAAAGACCATGGATACCGTTACCTATAATTACGAAAACGGCGAAAATATTTTGACTATGATTAAAAAAATCTAAAGGAGATTTACTGATATGACAATCGATATTAAGAAAAATGCAACAGAAACTGTTATAGAAATCGTAGGAAGACTTGATACAATTACTGCACCCGCTCTTGATAAGACTATTAACGAGGATATTGGCGATGCAAAGAATCTTGTGCTTGACGTAAAGGGAATGGAGTACATTTCCAGCGCAGGACTCCGCGTGCTTCTCGGTGCGCAGAAGAAATTGCAAAAGAATGGCTCTATGAAGGTTATTAACGTATGCGACGAGGTTATGGAAGTTCTTGAAATGACCGGATTCGTTGACATTTTGACTATTGAATAAAAATCAGATAAAGGAGAATTAGTTATGAAATCAAACGTATGTAGAATTGAAAAGGGCACAAGAGATATCGAGGCTATCCTTAAGGAAAGCGAAAGAGTAGCAGAATATAACGGTTTTAACCATAAACAGACCTTACAGCTTCGCCTTATTTGTGAGGAACTTGATGGAATGCTTCCCAACATTATTGATGAATTTGAAGGCGATCTTTGGATTGAGTATGAAAACGGAGTATGCAAGGTAAACGTTTCTATTGAAATTCCCGAGTTCGATGCAGATAAAAAAGAAAAGCTTATCGATATTTCAAACGACAAGAAGAATGCTGCCGCAGTTGGTATTGTAGGCAAGATTCGCAACGCTATTGAGGATTATTTCTTAAACGAGCAATCCATAGCGGCTGCAGAAATGTCGGGTGTAATGTTCAACTTGGCAACAGGATACAGCGAGGGTGTTGATTACGCATATCTCTGGTCACTTGAAAATTACAGAAACACCGTCAAAAAGGGTGAACAGGAAGAAGCTTGGGATGAACTTGAAAAATCAGTTATCGCATCAGTTGCTGATGACGTTGTAGTTGGCATAAAGGGCAAAAAGGCAGATATTATTATCGTTAAGAAATTTGCGTAAGGAGAAAAAGAAATGAAAATTGATTTTAATAAAAGCAATGATATATTAAACGTTAAGCTTGAGGGTCGTCTTGATACTACTACTGCACCTGAGTTTGAAAGCTTTATTCAAAAAAATTGCGTCGGCATTAAGGCATTGAATATTGACTGCGAAAAGCTGGTATACATCTCCAGCGCAGGTCTTCGTGTTTTACTTAGCGCGCAAAAGAAGCTTAACGGTTCAATGAAGCTTACAAACGTATGTGAGCTTGTTATGGAAGTGTTTGAGATGACAGGCTTTGCCGATATTTTAACAATCGAATAACACCGCATTTTAAAAAGGAGAATAAAAAATGAACGTTACGTATCGTATAGACAAGGATATTCTGTACATTGCCATAGAGGGAAGAATTGATGCTTCTAACGCCGCAGAGGCAGAAGAAAAGATTTTTAATATTAAAAACGATAATCCCGATAAGCATACCGTAGTTGATGCTGATAATTTAGAGTACATATCATCAGCAGGTCTGCGTGTAATTTTAAGGCTCAGAAAAGAAGAGCCGCAGCTTGCAATTATCAACGTTGCGGCGGAAGTTTATGAGATATTTGATATGACCGGCTTTACCGATATGGTTACGGTAGAAAAGGCATATCAGCGAATGAGCGTTGAAGGATGTGAATTTATTGCGAAGGGTGCTAACGGTGCAGTTTACCGTTATGATAATGAAACCATTCTTAAAACCTATTTTGCAAAGGATGCACTTCCCGAAATTAAGCAGGAGCGCGAAAATGCAAGGCGTGCATTCGTTTTAGGTATAAATACGGCAATTCCTTACGGTATTGTGCGCGTGGGTGACGGCTACGGTACTGTTACCGAGCTTTTAAATGCATCAAGCGTAACTAAGCTTATTCGTGATAATCCCAACGATTTATCCGAGGCGGCAAAGTATTATATTGATATGCTTAAGAGCATTCACGCTATTGAGGTTGGTGACGGTGAAGTTCCCGATATGAAGGAAACTGCACTTAATTGGGCTGATTTCGTATCAAAGCACATTCCCGAAGAGCAGGGCAAGAAGCTTCGTGCTTTAATTGAAGCCGTTCCTAAACAGAACACGCTTATGCATGGCGATTATCACACCAATAACATTATGGTACAGAACGGTGAGCCTTTGCTTATTGATATGGATACTTTGTGTATGGGACATCCCGTATTCGAATTAGGTTCAATGTTCAATGCGTTTATCGGTTATTCCGAGCTTGACCATCAGGTGACCTTAAACTTCTTTGGCTATACTCACGAAACAGCCGAAAAGTTCTGGGATATGTCACTTAAAATGTATCTCGGTACCGATGATGAGGAAGTATGCAGAAGTGTTGCTGAAAAGGCTATGATAATCGGTTATACCCGTATGCTTCGCCGTGCAATACGCCGTCCCGAAGAGGCTGACAGTCCCGACAAAATTGCAAGATGCAAGGAAATGCTTGAGGTATTGCTTAATAAGGTTGATACACTTACGTTTTAATTTGTAGGGCAGAAAAGCATCTAAAAAACAGATGCAAACAATGAAAAAATTACAACTATCTGTTATGGAGAATAAATGATGGAAGATAAAATGTCACCGAAAACAAAAGCACAAGAACCGAAGAAAACGTTTTCATTGAAATTCCGTTTTATTGCAACGGTTATTATTGCGATGCTTTCCATAACAATTTTTGTCGGTGGATTGAGCGTTTACGAGGTTGATAAATACATTCAGACTCAGGCGGAGGAATTTGTAAAGGTCACCTGTGACAATGAAGGCGCACAAATAAACGACAAATTGAGTAATATGGAAAAATCGGTCAAGATTATGGAAAGCTATCTGATGGACTTCTTTTTTAGCAAGGCGGACGTTGAAGATAAAGCTGTGCAGGAAAAGGTAGTAAAAAGTGCCGATGAAATGTTTGTTGATGTGGCTAAGCATACAAGCACAAGCGGTGCGGTTTCGTATTACTTCAGGTTTGATCCCGCAATATCTGACGGAAAAGCAGGGCTGTTTTACAGTAAAATAAACGGAAGTACTGATTTCGTATCACTTGAGCCCACAGACATAACGATTTATGAAAAAAACGATACCGAGCACGTAGGTTGGTTCTGGCAGCCCTATGAGGCAGGAACGCCTATCTGGATGGATCCGTACTACAACCAAAACAACGAAATACTTATGATTTCATACGTTATACCGATGTATTATGAGGACAAGTTTATTGGTGTTGTAGGTATGGATTTTGATTACGACGTTTTATCCGATATGGTAAACGGAATCAAAATTTACGATAACGGCTTTGCTCATCTTGAGGTTGACGGTACCGTAATCAGCAGCAGTGATAGTGCTTTAGAAGCAAAAATTAATAGCGGTACTAAAAAGTATTTGCGTATGTCGAATGATCTGGTAAACGGAATGACACTTGTTCTTTCCGCAAGTTACGATGATATAAGAAGTATAAGATATGATATAGCGTTTAAGATTATTTATGTTGTAATACTACTGGCGGCTTTTTTTGCACTAATAGTAATTCTTATTGTCAGAAAAATTGTATATCCGTTAAAAACATTAACAGATGCATCGGTAAAACTTTCAAACGGAGATTACAATATTGAGATTACTCATAGTAATACATATGAAATAAAACTCCTAAGCACAGCGTTTGAAAATATGATACAGCATCTGAAAGAACACGAAAGATTACAACATCTTTTAGCTTATCGTGATTCACTTACCGGTCTTAGAAACACCAATTCATATAAGACGTGGGTAACAGATTTTGATAAGGAAATCAAGAACGAAAAGATTGATTTTGGCGTTGCTATGCTTGACATCAATACCTTAAGGAAACAAACGACAAATATGGACACGATGTTGGAAACAAGCTTATTGCGGCTGCTGCACGAATTATATCAGGTACATTCAAAAGAAGTCCTGTTTTCAGAATTGGCGGAGATGAATTTTTGGTTATTCTTCAAAACCGTGACCTTGAAGATTATCAAAATCTTATAAGGAAGTTTGATAAGGAATGTGAAAATGAGTCGGTAATAACAGGTGAAATGAGGATTCCTGTAAGTATTGCGAAGGGCTTTGCAAGATTTGATTCCGGCACAGATTCGGATTTTATTGATGTTTTTAACAGAGCAGATGACGCGATGTATGAGAACAAACGAAACATAAAGGGGTTGAAATAAATCGTGGGGAAAAAAAGAAAATTTGCCGATGATGGTTGGGCTCTTTGGATAGATGGGGACGACAGAAGTACAATCTATCTTAATGAGTGGATGAATCCCAAGGGTAAAAGCTATGTAGACATAAGTGTACGTGTGTATGGTGCAAAAGAGACCAAGATGGTTAATCTGTTTATCCCTTATGTAATTGAAAGAGAAGAGATTTGTGATTTATCATATATGTTATCGGATAATTCGGCTTTGAGAGCGCTTTTTAATACAAATGGTAAAGTTAATTCCGAAAAAACAAAATACACATCAGAACTTCGCTATGATAACAGAACTGTAAGTCTTGTAAATCTTACTAATGAGTTTTTGACAGTAAAAAGAGTTTCATATGGAACGGTTGTTTCTGTTGATTTTAG
>JAZQTV010000081.1:0-5129 GCA_045630945.1 Clostridia bacterium | reverse complement strand
TTACACCTCACTTAAAAGTTTCTTTATATAGCTTGGTGTACAAGCCATCTCTAACAACACAGCCGGGTGTACTTCCTGCACGCATAAGTTCCGTACATTTCGAACATGCAATACATATGTTTTTCTCATTCAAGCAACCGTTATTTATAATCGATTTAGCAAAATCAGGATAAGCAAATATCATTCTTCCAAAGCCTGCAAAAGCAAAAGAATTATCCTTAATATATGCAGCGGCAACGTTTGGTGATACTGCACCAAGATATGAATATCCCGAAGAAATAAGCGAAAGCTCCGGTACTACTTCTTGCAATTCCTTTATACCGTTAAGCATTCTTGCAACGCCCATTAAAGGATGTTCCTCCGCCTCATATCCACCTTTTGCAAAAGGACGGTTAACGTGCGGATTAACGTACGGATTACCCATAGTAATATTCAAAAGCTTAACACCCATATTACTTAATATCCTTACAAGATCCTTTGTTTCGGTAAGATCCATATCAAGACTGCCATCCTGCTTCATGCCAAAGCCATAAGGATGAACACATCCGTCATACGCATTCATTCTCGAAGAAACGATAAAGTCGTGATTACATACCTCTAACGCCCCCTTAACGCTTTCACGGAACAGACGTGTTCTGTTTTCAAAAGAGCCACCGTAACGGCTATTTTCCCTAGTGAATGCAGATAAAAGCTCACTGTTAAGATATCTGTGACAACACTTAATATCAACACCGTCAAACCCTGCCTTTTGTGCAAGTAACGCGGCATTCACAAGCCAATCGCGAACTTCATCAAGATGCTCGTCCGTAATTATTCTGCTTTTGTCAATAGGCTTATCTTTTTCAAATATAGGATTATTATATGCAATTATAGGTTCTGGAACTCCGTGCGGCTTACTGTATCTTCCCGAATGTGTATCCTGCATAATAATTAACGGTGCATATCCGTTTGCTTTTATTGCTGTTTCACGAATAAGGTCATTAAGTTTTTTAAATGCATCAACGTTATCTTCCCTTATCCAAAGCTGTCGCGGATTGGCGCGTCCCTCTTCACAGCAAGCGGTTGCTTCAAACCATATAATTCCCGCACCGCCTTCAGCAAGCCTTATATATCTGCGGATTGTAAGCTCATCAGGTTCTCCTGTACTTGTACCGTCACAGCCTTCCATTGCCTGACAAACAAGACGGTTATTAACGTTCTTACCCAATATATTTATTGAGCTTTTAAGAACTGAAGTATCCTCCGAATACGGCAACAAATTACCGATTTCTTTATTTTGAGCATCAAACTCTGCTTTATTTAAGTATACTTTTCTGTTCATTTATTTCACCTGTATGTCTATAATAATACATCTTTAACTTAAATTCAATAATTTTTCTTGTTTTTTTATATGTAAATCTTGCTTTTTTTTATAAATTTGTTATAATTATTATGTAAATTTTGCTTATATAGCTTAACAAAAAGCAATAATTAGATATAAATTCACGTTACGATGTTATAAAATAATACTAAGGATGTGATCTCGTGCAGGGAAATATTATAGAAGATGCTAAATATATCGACAATTTAAGCAATCATGCCGAGCACACACATAACTGCTATGAAATTATTTATCTTGAAGACGGTTGCCTTGATATAACGATAAACAACAAGCAATATACGTGTTCGTCGCCTTCACTTATATTTATAAGCAAGCTTGAACAACACTCACTTATTGTTAAAGGAAGCGTATACAAGCGTTATTATCTTTGCATTTCGCCTATTCTTGCTTCAAACGCTATACGTGATTACACATTACTTACCGTGCTTTCGCACCGTCACAGTGATTTTTGCCACGTTTTTGATGTTTCTGCCATTAAAACAGATATTGACAGAATTTTTTCAACTTTTGTATATGAATTTGATAACGATCTGCCTTTTTCAAAACAGAGGCAAACAAACCTTTTAAGTGAGCTTCTCGTCATTATTTACCGAAGTTCTCCCTCACTATTTACACAGGAAAAGGATAAATGTGTTTACACTGTATGGCAAATACAATGCCGTTTTGAAAAAAATTGCAATGAGCAATATTCGCTTAATTCACTTGCTGAGGAATATCACCTTAACGCATATTATCTCTCTCACTTATTCAAAAAGGTTACGGGATATCCAATAATGCAATATCTGACAAAGTGCAGGCTTTCACTTGCACGAAAATTACTTACCGAAACAGATATGTCAATAACGGATATCGTATATAATGCAGGCTTTTCAGACAGCAGTAATTTTTCAAGATTATTTAAAAGAGAAATGCGTTTAACGCCATTACAATACAGAAGGAGCACAAAAAAATGAAAGCAATTTTTATGGGAGGTAACAGTATTTATTCCGTCTATAACACTGAAAGCTACAACACGCTTAAAGAAAAAACAGGATTGGAATACACTATTATCTCCAAGCAGGAAGTAATCGACAATCCCTCTAAATTCGAGGATACTGAATATATTTTTTCAACTTGGGGTATGCCAATCTTTACAACGGAAGAAATAAAAGAATACTTGCCTTCGCTTAAATGTCTTTTTTACGGAGCAGGCTCTGTTCAACCGTTTGCACGCCCTTTCCTTGACAACGGAGTTAAAGTTTTTTCCGCTTGGGCAGCAAATGCCGTACCCGTGGCAGAATATACGGTTTCGCAAATAATTCTTGCAAACAAAGGCTTTTATCTTGCAACAAAAATGATTAACGATAGTACTTCGTATCAAAAAGCAAGAGAATATTCAGGCACGTTACCTGGAAATTACGGTGCAAGCATTGGTATTATCGGTGCAGGAATGATTGGTAAGCTTGTTATAAAAATGCTTAAAAGCTATAACCTTAACGTGCAAGTATACGATCCTTTCCTTTCAGACGAAAAAGCGAACGAGCTTCAGGTAAAAAAGGTTTCTTTAGAAGACCTTTTTACAAACTGTCAGGTAATTTCCAACCACGTAGCAAATCTTCCGCAGACAGTAGGTATGCTTAACTACGACTTATTCAAGCTAATGAAACCTAATGCGGTATTTATTAACACAGGCAGAGGCGCTCAGGTAGTTGAAACAGATCTTATAAGAGTACTTGAAGAAAAGCCCTTTATAACTGCGGTTCTTGACGTAACAATGCCCGAACCCGCCGAAGATGGCAGTAAACTCTATTCACTGTCTAACGTTTTCCTTACACCGCACATTGCAGGTTCAGCAGGTCTTGAAGTTCAACGTATGGGCGAATATATGGTAACTGAATACATTAAATATTCCGAAGGTATAAAAAGCGAATACGAAGTAACGTTAAAAATGCTTGAAACAATGGCGTAAAGGAGAAAATATGCAACGCATTGTAATAGATAACATTATCGAAGAAATAGCAAAATGTGTCGAATCACACAAGTTTAACACAGGCGAATATGCGCGATGGTTATGGGGCGAAAACCGTGATTTAGGAGTTAACCCATACGGTTGCGCCGATGCAGCAAACATACTTTATACCATAGGCAGATTCCCAACCGACGTAAACGAACGTGCAAAATGGATAGAAGCACTTCAAAAAATGCAGGATAAAGAAACAGGCTTGTATAACGAATCAACACACCACCCTATTCACACAACCGCACACTGCACAGCCGCGCTTGAGCTTTTTGATGCAAAGCCATTATACAAGTGTACCGCACTTGAAAAATACACCACTAAGGAAGGTTTGTACGAACTACTCGAAAAAGAGGTTGATTGGCAAAATCCTTGGCCACAATCACACAAAGGTGCAGGCATTCTCCCCTCGTTAACTAATACCGATGCAGTGGACCTTACTTGGAAGGATTGGTATTTTGATTGGATGTGGGAGCATTCCGACGAAGAAAACGGATTCTTTTACTTTGGTAACGAACCAAAAACAGCACCTCTTTCTCACTATATGGCAGGCGGATTCCATTATATATTTAACCATGAATCCGAGCATCGCCCCTTGCGTTATCCCGATAAAATCATTGATTCTTGTATCCATATTATGAGTAATACCGAGGATGAAACACAAAAAATCAGCTATATAAAGCATTGCGGTTTTTCTGAAATAGACGTTGTTTACTGCCTTTCACGTGCAATGCGACAAACACCGCACAGATTCTATGAAGCAAAGCAGTCTCTTGAGAATTTTGGCGAAAGATACATTAATTTTATGGCTAATATTGATTACAAAAACGATTCAAGTTTCAACGATCTCCATATGCTTTTCGGTTCGGTGTGCTGTGTTGCAGAATTGCAGTCTGCACTCCCCGGAAAAATTATTACAACCAAGCCGCTCAAGCTTGTTCTTGATCGTCGTCCATTTATTTAATATAAAAAAAGTGCTCGAATTGAGCACTTTATTTCATTATATAATTTAAAAACAGCAATCAAAGTCACCATCAAAATTTATAAAAGCATTCTCTTTTTTCTCAGGATTACTTACTATCTTTGTAACTGGTGTTTCGTTATGACTTTTGGGTTCTTCCGAGGGGCTTTTACTGTATTTATTTCGGTATTCACGCGGTTGCATTCCCGTTTGCGATAAAAACGCCCTGTTAAACGACCTAATAGTATTATAGCCTGCATTTATTCCTATTTCAGTAACAGAGTCATTAGTTTTAACAAGCGCTTCCTTGGCATCGTTTATTCTAAGCATATTTATGTAATCATTAAAGCCTATCTTAATTTTCTCACCAAACAAACGCGAAATATAATACTTGCTTACGTGCAACTCCTTTGCCATTTCATCGAGGCTGATATTGTCCTTATAATGCTCAACGCAATATGATAAAATTGACGAAAGCATATCAACATTGCTATTCTTCATAACTTTAAAATCAAGACAAGGAATTATATCGGCGAGGAAAATATTTATATATCCTTTTACCTTTTCATTCTTAAATTGGCTGTCACTAAAATAACATTGGTGCGCCCTTTGAAGAAGTTCGCCTACCTCCGCAGGAATATCCTTCTTTTTTACAACAGGCTCGACGGGGTCATTTTTAAGTAAAAATGAAACAAAATCAGGAAAAACGTCAGGCGAAAATATAAGTAAAAAGCTATCTTCCTTTGAAAAAGTGTTGTAATAATGCACCTTATTGGGAAAAGCAATAAAAA
>JAZQTV010000080.1:0-25001 GCA_045630945.1 Clostridia bacterium | reverse complement strand
ATGGCTACGATCCGACTTGCTCATAAAAACCCTGCTTGGCGAAATAAGCAAAAAAAGCGGCACGGTGGAGTTTTTTAAGGATATAAAACGAATAGGCTATCTTCCCCAACAGAATCAGATAAAAAATTTTCCCGCATCGGTTTACGAGGTGGTGCTTTCAGGGTGTCTTAATCAGCTGAACGGCAGACCGTTTTATTCAAAAAACGAAAAAAATACGGCTAAGGAGCATATGAGAAGGCTCAACATAGAAAAGCTTTCAAAAAGGAATTTTATGGAGCTTTCGGGCGGTGAAAAACAACGGGCATTGCTTGCACGGGCAATGTGTGCCGCAGGTGATATGCTTATTCTGGACGAGCCTGTCACGGGGCTTGACCCAATCGTTACCGAGGAAATGTATAAAATAATAGGCGAATTCAATAAGGATAGCGGAATTACCGTGCTTACCGTTTCTCACGATATTCCTTCTGCGGCAAAGTATTCCGAAAAAATTCTGCATTTGGGTAAGACGGTAAGGTTTTTCGGCACAAGTGCGGAATATCTTGAAAGCGAAATAGGTATTCACTTTACGGGGAGGTGCTGTGAACATGTCTGAATTTCTTTCCTTGTTTACCTATGGCTTCGTTATACGTGCGTTTATCGTAGGTATTATGGTATCGGTGTGTGCATCACTTCTCGGCGTTACCCTTATTTTAAAGAAGTTTTCTATGATTGGCGACGGTCTTTCACACGTGGGATTCGGTGCAATGACGGTGGCGCTTGCACTTAATCTTGCGCCTATGTATATTGCGGTTCCCGTAATGCTTGTATCTGCGCTTCTGCTTTTACGGGTAAGGGAAAAAAGCGTAAATACCGATGCGGCTATTGCAATGATATCAAGCGCGGCAATAGCGGTGGGCGTGCTTAGTGCTTCGCTTTCAGGCGGGATGAATGTTGACGTGTACAGCTATATGTTCGGCAGTATATTGGCGGTAACGGGTATTGACGTTGTAACCTCCGTTATACTGTTTGTCGCGGTGGTTGGCTTTTATGTTCTTTTTTATAACAGAATATTTGCCGTTACCTTTGATGAAAGCTTTGCTTCGGCTTCGGGTGTTAAGACAAAAGCGTTTAATATGGTGTTTTCTTTGCTTTGTGCGCTTACTGTAATAATAGGTATGCGCATTATGGGCACAATGCTTATTTCGGGACTTATAATCTTTCCTGCCGTTACGGGTATGCAGTTGTTTTCGTCGTATAAGCGTGTCACCCTGTGCGCAGTTACTGTATCGGCGGTTGCGTTCGTCACGGGAATGCTTGCAAGCTGTGCGTTTACCTATATTCCTACGGGGGCGGGAATCGTGCTTGCAAATCTCCTGTTCTTTATAATTGCAAGAATAATAAAGCATTGACAGGTCTTCCCTTATATAATATAATGTATCCGATGCAGACAGTTCGTAACCATCCTGTCTTAAAACAAAACTAAGGAGAATAAAAAATGAAGATTTCGGTAAAACAACTTACCAGGGGGGCGTTGATGGGCGCGCTTTATACTGTACTTACGCTGGTGCTTGCACCGTTTTCATACGGTCCGCTTCAGTTCAGGGTGTCGGAGGCGCTTACGGTACTCCCTTTTATTATGCCCGAAGCAGTATGGGGGCTTACAATAGGGTGCTTTGTATCAAATATTATAGGAAGCACGTTTATTGATGCGGTGTTCGGTACACTTGCAACGTTTGTTGCCGCACTTGCAACCTCAAAGATACGAAAACTGTGGATTGCACCGCTTCCTGCAGTAATTGCAAACGGCTTGATTGTGGGTGCGTGTGTAACGCTTATTTCCGTACCGTTTACGATTGAAGCATATACGCTGATTTCTTTAAGCATCGCAATAAGCGAATTTATAATCTGTTATGCAGGTGGAATTCCGTTGCTTGTTTTTATAAATGAGTTATCAAAGAAGATTAAGTTTTTTAGGTGAAAATACCGCGAAAATTGGAAAAAAACACCAAAAACGAGGCAAAACACGTTAATATTTACACTTTATTAACAAACGAAGCCAAAAAAATATTGAATTAGTTTTGATTAAGTGATATAATCATAAACGTAGAGTGCATCTATGCACAAAAAATTAAAGGAGGAAAACTACATGAAAAAGGCTATCAAATTATTATTTGTAGCTATGCTTGTGGTTCTTATGCTCAGCTCGCTCGTTGCTTGTGGTAAAGAGAGCGGTTCCGGCAGTGCGGCAGCTACCCCCACACCCGGTGGCAACACAAAGGACCCCAATGCAGTTTACACCAACCCCAACGAAACTTACACGTTCACTTCATGGCAGTACTCTTCAGACTCTCCTTACTCCGGTAATGATGAGCGCGATCAGCAGATGCGTGACAGAGTAACAGCACTTGAAACTGAGCACAATATCCAGATCGAGTTTGTATCGGGTGGTATTTCGAATGCAATCCTTCAGTCGGCATTCCAGGGCGTTCCTGAAGTAACCGGCGCAAAGGAAGGCGGTCTTCATACCATGATGAATACATACCTGTTCCAGGGTAACCCCGGACAGTGTCTTGTACCCCTTTCCGATCATTCCGACGTTTTCGATTTCAACAATGAGAGCAAGTTCAACGTATACTCACAGTTCGATCTTTGTGAGTACAACGATAAGCTTTGGTTCTTCATTCCCGATGAAATCGGTATCCACTTTGAGTGCGGCGGTAACTGCCTCGTATTCAACAAGGATCTTATCAAGGCTGCAGGTTCTTCAGCAGAAGAAATCTACGCTTGGGTAAATGAAGGCACATGGACATGGGAGAAGTTTGAGACTCTTCTTGAGGCAACAACTGTTCCTTCAAAGGGTCAGTACGGTATCGAGAGAGGTAACAACGCTCTTGTTATGTGGTCGCTTGCTAACTCCAACGGTACTGAGTTCGTTAAGCTTGAGACACTTGCAAACGGTGACAAGCAGGATAAGTTCGTATTCACCGGCGACAAGGGTTCAAGACTTATGGAAGCTTATGTCGAGTTCATTAAGTTTGCTGAAAAGGGCTGGATGGAAACATCAGCTTATTCCGCAACTAGCACCGAGCCTCTTGAGCACTTCAAGGCAGGTAGCGTAGCATTCTATTACAACGGTTATTCTTCAAACCCCTTAAAGGATATCGCAACTTGTGAGTTTGATTACGGTATCGTTCCTTGGCCCAAGGGACCCTCAAACGTTGCTAACGAGAACAAGTACTATTCATTCTATCCCCATCTTAACCCCTACTGCGTATTCCGTACCGACGGTAACATAAAGGGCGCTGTACAGATTCTTTGCAAGCTTTACACCCCCATCTATGATTCCGACAGTGAGGATGCAGAGCTTCTCTATCAGTCTGAGAGAGAGCAGTTCGGTCGTGATGAGGAATCAAGAAAGAACATTGACCGCGTTGAAGAGAGCAAGGAACACTTCCGTGTATTCATGTACTCCAATGCTCCTGTAACAGTTGAAGGTGCTACTACTGTTGGTACTGCACTTTTCGGCTCCGGTGAAGAAGCTATCCTTGCAGCAGAAGTTTCTGCTTCAACTTACTTCGAGTCAATCGCTAATGCGATCAACACCGGTATCTACAACCGTTCACCTTACTCCTGGAAGTAATAGCTGAATAAGTAAAATTTAAAGTCCTTTGAGCAATCAAAGGACTTTTTTGTTTAAAACTGTTGCTATCATATGCATTAAATGGTATAATTTTTTCGGGTGTTATAAATGATTGAACTTATAAATTTAAAACTTAATATATCTGACGGCGATGCTGAAATTAAAGCGCTTATTGCTAAAAAGCTTCGTATTGAAAAAAAGCACGTTGCATCGTACAGATATTTGAAAAAATCTGTTGATGCAAGGAAAAAGGATAACGTGTTTTTCAGCGTAAGCTTAGGTGTTGATGTAAGCCTTGATGAAGACAAGGTGCTGAATAATGCCAACAATACCGATGCGCGTAAATACGTTCAGCCTGAAAAATTCGTTTTTGAAAGGTGCGTAAATATTCCTGCCAATCGCCCCGTTGTTTGCGGCGGCGGACCTGCAGGCTTGTTTTGTGCGCTTGTACTTGCAAAAAGTGGGTTAAAGCCCTTGCTTATTGAGCGTGGCGCAGATGCAGATACGCGTAAGGAAGAAATAGAACGCTTTTTTAAAACAGGCGAGCTTAACAGTGAAATTAACGTGCAGTTCGGTGAAGGCGGCGCAGGTACGTTTTCTGATGGAAAGCTTACCACAAATATAAAGGATAAGCGTTGCAAGGCGGTGCTTGATATCTTTTTTGAGTGCGGTGCGCCCGAGGAAATTCTTTATCTTGCGAAGCCGCATCTTGGCACGGATAACCTTATAAACATTGTAAAAAGCCTGCGCAACAAAATAATCGAAGCGGGCGGTGAGGTTCGCTTTAACACAAAGCTTACCGATATAGTTTTAAATAACGGTGCGTTAAACGAAATCACTATTGAAGGTAACGAAAAGGCTGAAACAATACCTTGTAATAACCTTATAATTGCAACGGGACATTCTGCACGCGATATTTTTGAAATGCTTAAAAAGCACGGCGCTGAAATGGAAAGAAAGCCGTTTTCGGTGGGTGTCAGGATAGAACATTTGCAGGAAGAAATATCAAAAAGTCAGTACGGCAAATTCTATAAAATGCTTCCTGCGGCTGATTATAAGCTTGCGGTGCATCTTCCCTCAAAGCGAAGCGTGTACACGTTCTGCATGTGCCCCGGCGGTCAGGTGGTTGCTGCGGCAAGTGAGGAAGGGCATCTTGTGGTAAATGGAATGAGCCTTTTTAAGCGCGACGGCAAAAATGCTAATTCGGCGGTGCTTGTGAACGTTGAACCCTCTGATTTTGAGGGCGACGACGTGTTAAGCGGAATAGATTTTCAGCAAAAGTACGAAAAAGCTGCATTTGTTCTTGGTGGAAAAAATTACAAAGCACCTGCACAGCTTGTGGGCGATTTTTTGAATGACGTTCCCTCAACAAAACAAAAAAACGTTACACCTACATATCCGTTAGGTGTAACGTGGTGTAATTTAAAGGAATGCATGCCTCGCTTTGCATTTGATGCCTTGCGTGAGGCGCTTCCGCTTTTTGATAACAAGATAAAAGGCTTTGCTTCCGATTCTGCGGTGCTTACGGGCATTGAAACACGTTCATCATCGCCTGTAAGAATACTTCGTAACGATGAAAGCGAAAGCTCAATACGTGGAATATATCCCTGCGGTGAGGGTGCCGGTTATGCAGGCGGAATTATGTCCGCTGCAGTTGATGGTATCCGCGTTGCACAAAACTTAATATCAAAGCTTAACAATGTAGCCCGTTGATGTTTTTTTAGCATCCTCTTGCGCCTTTAACGTAAATTTAAAGGCGTTTTCTTTTTCGGTTAATTCCTTGTTTATGCCCATATAAAAATCGTCGGTATAGGCAAGAACGGTATCAGTTTCGGGAACGGGTACAAGCAATACGGCGCGTACACCGTGGGGTGCAACTGAAACGGGAACGTTGTTTTTGTATTCACCGATAAAGCTTTTATCCCAACAATCAAAAGCAAAAACGTGCTTATCGTTTCTGATATACGTTTCCTTTTCCTCAGTATTCCAGTTATAGATAGCCTTAATTTGCTTATTATTGCAGTTAAGGCAAATTCTTGTTACACGCGGCATTTCAAAGAAATCCTCGGGGTGTGCGGTTATACCAATGGGGTTGATTACCTCTTTAATAAGCGCAAGTCTTTCTTCGGGAAGCTTTTCAACCTCTTCGTTTACAAGAATTGCACCGCCTGAAAGAGCAACCGTTGTTGCCCAGGTGCGTGCTTCTTCAAGGGTGGGCGTAAAGTCATCGTATTTTACACCGATGGTATCGCGAACAATAAGTGCATCAGCGTCAACAAGGAAAACTTTGTTATTGTAATAGCTTCTTAAAAGAACGTTTTGAATATCTCTTTCAACAATCTCCCAATAAGTGAACATTCTCTTTTTAGGATCCTTTGAGCACCATGTAATATCGGGGGATGTTCTTATTGCGTTAAAGATGCCTATTGATTCGGTAATGGGTGCACCGCACGCCATAAGAAACGTATCGTCACCAACCGCCTTGCGAATTAAACGCATGGCGTTTTTATATACCTTAACGGAAGGCTCGTTATGATAATATACGTCGTAAAGATTTTTGCCGCCAATACAGCGTATAAGCGAACGAATAAGGAAATCTATTTTAAAGTAATGGCAGTCATAATTTTCAACGGCATTCTTAAATGAATCCTGAATATGCTTTAAAACGTTTTCGTTTTCAAGGTCAAGGGGGAATACTGAACCGTCGTTATCAGCACAAAGCACCTCGTTTCCGCCAAACGAACGCTTGATTTCACCGTTTTCGTAAATCACGTTGTAGTCGTAATGCTCCTTAAAAAGTGCTGAAGTGTTTGCAAGCATTGTGGGTGCAAACCATAAGCCGAGGCGCTGACCGTTCGCCTTAATGTAATCTGAAAGTGCCTCAATGCCCGAAGCAAATGTTTCGCGCTGATTTGTCCAATCACCGCAGAAGGTGCCGCCGTTCTGCCAACCGTCGTCTATCTGCATAAGGTCGGCATTGGGGAAGTGTGCCTTCATATTATCGCTTTGCTTTTTAACGTCGTTTTCGGTAACCAAGCCGTAAAGGCATGACCAACTTGACCAGCCTGCATCAACCTTTTCGGGTAAAACGATATTGTGCTTGGCTTTGAGATGATCACAGTAGCGTGAGAAAAATTCGCCGCCGCCAATATCCTCGGAAATAACGAACTGCTCAAGCGCATATCTGCCTGCCTTGTAGGTTTTGCCTTCAAAGTGATAACGGAGGATAAGGCTTTCCTTTGTGGTTATAAAGCGTGTAAGGAACGTTTCACCTGTTGTCATACCGATGGAAAGATATTTATTACCGTCCTTAAGCATTATGATATCACGGGAATAAAGGGGTTCGTCTGATAATTTTTGAATATTTATAAAATCGTTGGTGCAGAAGCCGTTGTTAAACACAAGAGTGTTTTCGGAAAACTCGTTAAGGGGAAATAATATATCAACGTTTTCGATGACCGTATCCGCACTTAGAAGAAGCGAAAAGCAATATTCCTTGCCGCAACAGGTGCTTTTATCCATTAAAAGCAGGTTATGCGCTTCCTTACCGTTTAAGTAAATCATAAAATCAGTCATAATAAAGCTCCTTTAATATGCTTCAAGGCGGTAGATTGGCATACCCATATCGCTAAAGCGTTTTTCGTATTCGGTAACAATGTTGCCTTCAAAATCAGAATTATGAAGGTCAAGGCATACGTTTTTTATTTTATAACCGCAATGGGAAAACTGTTCGATAGAATACTCAAAAAAGTGCATATTATCGGTTTTTTGATGGATTTCTCCACCATTCTTTAAATACATACGGTACGTTTCCAAAAACGCGGGGCTTGTAAGCCTGCGGTTTGCATAGGTATGCTTTGGAAAGGGACAGGAAAAGTTAAGATATATGCGGCTTACCGAGTCTTCTTTTAAAAAGCAGGGAAGTATTTCTGCGGCGGTGTTTATGAAATGAACGTTCTTTAAATTCATTTCCCTTGCACGTTTGCAGGCTTCAACTATAACGTTTTTGTTTACCTCTACCGCAATATACGCTTTGTCGGGGTTCTGCTTTGCAAGCTCACATATAAAAGTGCCCTTGCCGCAACCTATTTCAAGCTCAACCTCGTCTGTGTCAAGCAGTTGCTTAAGGTCAAGATACTGCTTTATTTCAAGCGATTTTTTTATGTTGGGATGGGGTTTTTCAAGTATTGAAAGAATATCGGGATACATTAAAACAAAAGCATCGAGATTTCTTTTTTTGCGCATTCTCATAATAAAAAATTCCTTAGTTTTTTCTTGGCAAGAATTATAACACATTTTGAAGCATTTGACAATACGCCATTTGTGGGAGCAGTAAAAAAATAATAACAAAAATATTGACTTTTTATGTACGATTTAGTAAAATATAAGGGAAAAATTTTTACGGAGGTAAAAAATAATGAAGCTTATCTACAATGTAAGTGACAAGCCCAAGTTTGGACAAGTAATCATTTTTGCCATTCAGCAGCTTCTTGCTATTATGGCGGCAACGTTGGTAGTACCCGTAATTGTGGGCCACGGAATGCAACCCGCGGCGGCACTTTTTGGTGCAGGTGTAGGTACGTTGGTGTATCTGTGCTTTACAAAGTTTAAGAGCCCTGTTTTCTTAGGCTCGTCATTTGCTTTCTTAGGTTCGATGGCGGCAGCTTTTGCAGGCAGCACATCAATGGCACTTGGCTATTTAGGCTTGATAATGGGTGCAGTATTTGCAGGCCTTGTTTACGTTATTATTGCGGCAATCGTTAAGTTTGCAGGCGTTGGCTGGATCAACAAGCTTATGCCCGCAGTTGTTATCGGTCCTACGGTTACAATAATCGGTCTTTCCCTTGCAGGAAATGCAGTAGGCGATCTTCAGAAGAGTAACGTTACAGTAATGCAGATCATCGAGGGCGAAGAAACGGCTGTTCAGCTTGCAAGCCCCTTGATTGCCGTTTTATGCGGACTTGTTGCACTTGCAGTTGTTATGCTTGCTTCAAGCTACGGCAAAAAGGGTTTGAAGCTTATTCCCTTTATTGTTGGTATTCTTGCAGGCTACGTGGTTGCGCTTGCGTTTACCCTTATCGGTGATGCGGCAGGCATCGATGCATTTAAGGTGATTAATCTTGATCCCATCAAAGCACTTTGGGCAAACGGCATTACAGTTGAAACCTTCGTTAACTATAAGCTTGTTACCGAACAGTTTACGTTCCTTACCGCTATGGAAGGTATAAAAGAGCTTAATGCAGGCTATATTGCAAGCATTGCGGTTGCATACGTTCCCGTTGCATTCGTTGTGTTTGCTGAGCATATTGCCGATCACAAGAACATTTCCTCGATCATAGATAAGGATCTTCTTACTGAACCCGGTCTTCACAGAACGCTTCTTGGTGATGGTGTTGGCTCGATGGCAGGTGCATTCTTCGGTGGATGCCCCAACACAACATATGGCGAATCCGTTGCTTGCGTTGCTATTACAAGAAACGCTTCGGTAATAACCATATTTGCGGCGGCAATCGGTGCAATTCTTATTTCGTTCTTTGCGCCCTTTGTTGCATTTGTAAATTCAATTCCTTCCTGCGTAATGGGCGGTGTATGTATGGCGCTTTACGGATTTATTGCTGTAAGCGGTCTTAAGATGGTACAGACCGTTGACCTTAACAAGAACAAAAACCTGTTTGTTGTTTCGGTAATTCTTATTGCAGGTATCGGTGGACTTAGCCTTACCTTTGGAAAGGTTACGCTTACCGCTGTTGCATGCGCACTCATCCTTGGTATTTTAGTAAACCTTATGCTTTCAAAGTCAAAGGATGACAACGAATAATAAATAAAAAGCATAAAATAGGGACTGTCTTAATTGGTAAGACAGTCCCTTTTGTTTTATTTTTTGGGTATGAATTTTACTGTGATATTAAAAAATCGGGAATGGATATACTTAAAACCAACCCTTTAACAAGTGATCGCTTTAAAGAGAAACACGGAATGACTGTGAGCTAGTTCGGGAAAAGTTGAATTCAAGCAAAAAAAATACAAAAAACCCAAAAAACTTTGCGTAGGTAATTTACAAAAAATAAAAAAAATAGTATAATAAACAGGAATAATTGTTTTACTTCGGAAGGAGAATTTATTATGGCTGACTATTTAGAGAATCTTACCAGCTTACCTTTTGCACCGTTAGGTATAATTGCAATGCCCGGTTGTGAGGAGATTGGTAAAAAAATCGATTTTTATCTTACAAAATGGCGCAAGGAAAGAGAAAACGAATTTAAAGACGATGCAACATTTGTTGCTTATGAGCGTGACACTTATATGATAGACGTTACCTGTCCGAGATTTGGTAGTGGCGAAGCAAAGGGTGTAATTCATCAGTCAGTCCGCGGTCTTGATATTTATATCATCTGCGATGTATTCAATCACCTTCTTACATATAAAATGTACGGTCAGCAGGTACCCATGTCACCCGATGACCATTATGCAGACCTTAAGCGTATTATTGCGGCAATCGGCGGTAAGGCGAGAAGAATAACAGTTGTTATGCCTATGCTTTACGAGGGCCGTCAGCATAAGCGCACGGGAAGGGAATCACTTGACAGCGCAACCTGCCTTCAGGAATTGGTTGGTATGGGCGTTGATAACATCATCACCTTCGATGCACACGATCCCCGCGTACAGAACGCTATTCCCGTTCACGGCTTTGAAAACGTAATGCCCACGTATCAGATGATAAAGACGCTTGTGAACGCTGTTCCCGATATCAAGCTTGACAAAGAACATCTTATGATCATCAGCCCTGATGAAGGTGCTATGGGAAGAGGTATTTACTTCTCAAGCGTGCTCAGTGTTGATCTTGGTATGTTCTATAAGCGCCGTGACTATTCAGTAGTTATTAACGGCAGAAACCCCATTGTTGCTCACGAATATCTTGGTGCTGACGTTGCAGGTAAGGATCTTATTATCGTTGACGATATGATTTCATCCGGTGACAGCGTGCTTGACCTTGCAGTTAAGCTTAAGGCGCTTAAGGCAAAGGATATTTACGTTTGCACAACGTTCGGTCTTTTCTGCGCAGGTCTTGAGAATTTTGACGAAGCCTATGAAAAAGGCCTTATACGTAAGGTGTTTACAACCAATGCTGTATGCACCACGCCTGAATTAAAGGCAAGGGAATGGTATTGCAGTGTTGATCTTTCCAAGTATATCGCTTATATTGTTGATACACTTAACCACGATGCTTCTATAAGCGAGCTTCTTGATCCTTCAACAAAGATAAATAAGCTGCTTATCGAAAAAGGAAAGAGGTAATTATTAAAGGCAGCGAATGATTATTCGCTGCTTTTTGCTTAAAAAAGGAAGGGGGCGGCATATGCCACAAAAAAAAGAATCTGTTTTTGTTACTGTGCTGCTTATTCTTCTTATAATAGCATTGATAGGCGTAATGTTTTTTGCATTGTATAAGGCGGGGGTACCGCTTCCGTTTACCGAGAATGCAAAAAAGAATGAGTTTGAAAAGGCACTTAATGAAAACAACTATCAGGCGGCATATACGGTATATGCTTCCTCAGATGATACTGCACAAGAGGTTGCGGTATTGGATGCTCATCTTAACGCGTACTTTGATGCGTGCTTTTCAAACGAATATGATGACACTGTGTGGGCAAAATACCGTGGGATTGAGGTTTTTAACAGTCTTATCAGTGAAAAGGTATATTTTAAGCTTGATGAAACCGTAAGAAGATACTATAACGGTGAGTTTAGCGAGGATGACGTAAAAGTGTATCTTTCAAGGCTTGCAAAGTTCAGCTTCGCAAAGGAAAAACTGAGCGATTGCGTTGACGAGGTTAAAAATAAAAATGCTTCCGACAAGGCGTATGAAGAAGGCGTAAGGCTTTTTACCGAGGGTAATTATGCCGATGCAGTAAAGGAATTTAAAAAGGTTTCCACGCAGGATAGTGGTCGCTACCCGTATGCTTTGGAGGGTATTGAACGTTCTAAACAGGAGTGGGGAAGCGTAAAATTACAGGAAGCACAAAAAATGATTAGTGTATACAATAACGAGGGCGCACGGGCGCTGTTAGAGGAGCTTATTGAGATTTTCGGTGAATATGAAGAGGCTGAAAATCTGCTTAAGACTCTTGAACCTAAGCTTGAAGTATAAAAGGGGGAGATTCTTGTGAAAAGAATCTTAAGTATAATAATATGTTTGACCCCTTGTCGTTACCACGTTGGGTGCGTATTTTGTTACTGCAAATGCAGAAGCGGCATATGAAATCAAGGGTGCAACACTTAAGTTAGGCACAAGCCTTTCACTTGATTTTTTTGCAATTGCCGAAGAAAATACAAGTATGCGCTTTACTACGCCAAACGGTTCGGTAACTACCGTTGAGGGTGTGTACGATGCAAAAAAGGAAATGTACGTTTATACGTATGCAGGCATCAATCCTCAATGTATGGCTGATGACATCGATGCAGAGCTTCTTTCTTCAGAAGGTGAAGTTCTTGCAACGTACAATGATTATTCGGTAATCGATATTTACGATATAAGCAATACCGCAAATGCTAACGGTAAGTGGTTTGCAGGTAAAAAGGCTAATACGGATATGGTGCTTTACAGTACCAAAAACTAATTTTTAAGGATTCTGCAACTGATGCAGAATCCTTTTTTTTATAAAAATTAGGTATTGCAAATCGTGCTGAAATATGGTAAAATGAAATATATTTTATTTTGGAGGATTGTATGAAATTTTTAAAGCGTACGCTCGTAGCAATGCTTGCCGTTATTATGCTTTTAACAGGCTGCGGTGCAAATGAGCAGACTTCAACAAATGAAAGCACGCCTACCGTAACGGCGGGTGAAGTGCAGGGGCCTGACACCACGTCAACACCCGATAACACTGTTGCCCCCGGAACTGACAGTGTAACTGCAACACCTACGCCTGAAAATGCAACGCCTACACCCGGACAGACAGGCAATACTGATGATGACAAGCTTTCGGAAGAGGTATTTGATGATGATAACCTTATTCCTGCAGGCTCAAGCGGCTTTGAAAGCGCAAGCAAGCTTTCTGATACAAAGTGGAGCAATATAGGTAAGCCTACCATTACAATTTCTACCGATGAAAGCTCGGAAGGAAAAAAGAGCCTCTACTTTGTAGGCACAAGCTTTAATTCACCTGCAATTAATATTGCACCTTATATTAAGCAGGCAGGTACGTATAAGCTGAGCTTTGATTATTTCTTAGAGGGCTCGGATGAGGGCGAAATTCCCTTCTATGGTGTAATACGTACAGACGGTGAAACAAGCTTTGCAAAGAAAAAGAACGATAGCAATATATATGCAGGTCTTGATGGTGCAGAGCCTTCGGATAACGGATATTGGTACACCTACGAGGTTACCTTGAATATAAAACCTGATGACGTTGGCAAGGGTGGAAAATGGAACTTCTGCCTGCACATGATACAGGAAGAGATTGAGGGCATCTATATTGATAATTTCCGTCTTGTTGCCGCGAACGATACCGTACAGCACGTAACGAAAACTGAAACGTGGATTACAAATGAAATCACCATTATCAGTGATAAGTGGTATAATGATCCCTTTAACGATGTGGACGTTGACCTTGTTTTAACAAACGGAAACGTTACTTACACCATTCCCGGCTTCTGGGATGGCGGCAAAACGTGGCGTGTTCGCTTTATGTGTCCCACAACAGGCACGTGGACGTACACCACAAAGTGTACCGATACCTCAAATAAGGGTCTTCATAATCAAAAAAGCACTGTTACTTGCACAAAGTATTCAGGAAGCCTTGAACTTTATAAGCGCGGTCACGTAAAGGTGGTTAACGGTACAAGATACTTTATGTACGATGACGGAACACCCTTCTTTTACGTGGGCGATACGCATTGGAACCTTTCAAGCGAACCGCTTTCCAATATAAAGACCATTGTTGATAAGCGTGTTCAGCAGAATTTCTCGGTTATACAAAGTGAGCCTTTAGGCGCTTCCTTCAAGTTTGAGGATGGCATTACCGAGGCTGATATAAGCGGCTTAAAGGAAAACGACCTTAAATTTAAGTACATTGCGGATAAGGGACTTATGCACGTTAACGCATCGTTCTTCTATCCCTCCTCAATGCAGACGTTTATTAATAACTACGGCGGTTATTCAAGCACAAAAATGGGATCGGCAATTCATGGAAGCACGTACGTAGATATGTATGATCTTTCCGATAGCGCCAAAAAAGCACTTGAAAAGATTTGCCGTTATTGGTCGGCAAGATATTCCGCATTCCCTGTAATGTGGTCGCTTGGTCAGGAGGTCGATAACGATTTCTTCTGGAACAGAGATAACTATAACGGTCACGAAAAGTGGTCATACGTAAATAACCCCTATAAGTACGTTGCACAGTACATTGCTAAATACGATGCATACAAGCATCCCCTTACCGCGCATCAAGAGAGCACAGGTAACGTAACTGCAAGTCAGTCTTCGTTCAGAAACGTAAGTGAGCATACCTTCTATGCGGCACAGTGGTCACCCTCGCTTGTAGGCGCTTCGCTTCAGGCAGTTGCAAAGGATTACTGGGAGAACGGACAGGGTAAGCCTGTTGTAAACTACGAAGGTAGATATTGCTATCTCTGGACAAAGAACTTCGGCGCACGTGCACAGGGCTGGATGGCATTCTTAAGCGGTATGTGCGGCTACGGCTGGGGCGGTCAGGATACGTGGAGCTATCTTAACACTTACAATGAGGATACTGCAACAAAAGACGGCGTTGACACAATAACACCAGAGGAAAAACAGGCGGCAACGTGGCAGGATTCACTTGAATATTCAAGTTCGTATCAGGTTGGATATATGCGCACGTTCTTTGAAAAGAATGTTGGCGAATGGTATAATCTTATTCCACGATTTGATGATACCGGATATCTGCAAAGACAGAGTAATGCCTATGCGGTTGTTGCTTCAAACAGTGCTAACACCAAGATTGTTGCGTATTTCTACAATTTCTCAAATACGTCCGTAGGTGCAACACCTAACTCCAAAAACGGTGGAACAAACACGGGTACGTTTGGTAAGCTTACACCTAATGCCAAGTATAATTATATGTGGTTTGATCCCATCAATAACAAAGTAGTAACACAAAGCACCTTTACTGCAGATGCTAACGGTAAGTGGTTTGCAGGCACAAAGGTTGATACAGATATGGTGCTTTATATTTACAAGTAAGGAAGGTCGGAATATGAAAAAATCAACAGTAAAGCTTTTATCGGTATTTCTTGTAATATTGATGTTGCTGACTGCAGGCTGTGCTAAAACAACCGACGGTGCTGATGCAAGCGGTTCACAAGCACCCGGTGGAACCAATCAGCCTGAGGGCACGCCTAACGACGGGCCCGTAGGTACTTACGTACCGATTCCCCTTAAGTATCAGGATGATGCAGCAGATGAAAACGAAGGCAAAACGTGCGTTGAGGTTACACCCCCTGCGAATGAATCGGATCACGTTGTAAATTCACTTCTTCCCCCCGAGAGCGCAACGCTTGAGGGTGTTGAAACAGTAAAGGATTCAAAGTGGTACGGTCTTAACGGAAACGTTACCTTATCAATTTCCGAGGAAGGCTTTGTAGGTCAGTGCTTAAGATTTGATAAGGACCCTGACACAAACTTCTATACAGCACTTATTGATATTGCACCTTATATTAAAAAGGCAGGCATTTATACAATAAGGTTTAAGGTAAGGGTAATAGGCGGCGACGGTTCAAACAATGCGTTTGCAGGTGTTGTTCGTTGCTCAAGCGCAACTTCGTTTACAGGTACAAAGACGTATAAGGGTACAGGCTCGGCAGGTCCTATGGATGACGGACTTTGGTATATGTACACAGGTCAGCTTACCGTTGCTGAAGAGGATATCGGTGTTGGCGGCAAGTGGGGCTTAGGTCTTCAGACCATTCAAAAGGGTATTGAAACAGTATTCCTTGATGATATCGAGGTTTTTGAGGCTGTATATTCTGAAGAACCCAAGGCAGTTACCGAAGCAGTAACTTGGGTAGCTAACGAGGTAATTCTTAACAGCAGTAAGGAATATAAAAATCCCTACGAAGACGTTGATATTGAAATGACGCTTACCGACGGTAACGTTACTTATACTATTCCCGGCTTCTGGGATGGCGGCAACGTATGGCGCGTTCGCTTTATGTGCCCCACAGTAGGTACTTGGACTTACACCATTAACTGTACGGATACAACAAATACAGGTCTTCATAATCAAAAAAGCACGGTAGAGGTTAAGGCTTATACAGGTAACCTTCATATTTACAGTAAAGGCTTTATTAAGACCGAAGCTAACGTAAAATACTTTATGTATAACGACGGTACACCCTTCTTCTATCTTGGTGATACACATTGGGCACTTGGCAATGAAACCATCGATATGGTTAAGACCATTGTTAAGGACCGCGCAAGACAGGGTTATACTGTATATCAGAGTGAGCCCATCGGTGCAGGCTTCAACTTTATTGACGGCATCAACGGTGCTGATATTCAGGGCTTCAGATCATACGATAAAAAGTTTAAGGAAATTGCGGCATACGGTCTTGTTCATACCAATGCATCATTGTTCTTTACAAGCAGTATGGTTGAATACATCGAAAAGAACGGTGGCTATTCAAGTGAGCAGGTAGGTATAGGCGTACACAAAAAGAACGGTGTTATTCCTTTCTACGATCTTGCTGACGAAACAAAGGAAAATCTCGAAAGAGCATGTCGTTACTGGGTAGCAAGATATTCGGCATACCCTGTAATGTGGACGCTTACACAGGAAGCTGATAACGACTTCTTCTGGACCGAGCTTAACGATTACCACGGTCACGAAAAGTGGGGGCTTGCAAACAACCCCTATAAGTATGTTGCTGAATATATTCACAAGTACGATCCCTATAACGCACCCTTAACTGCGCATCAGGAGGGTTCAAGCTACACGAAGGCATCAAACTCCGCATTTAGAGACGTTGAAGGTCATACTTGGTACGGCTCACAGTGGAAGCCTGATATCACAGGCAAGAAGCTTGTTTCCACTAACGCAAAGGATTATTGGGAATACGGACAGGGTAAGCCCTGCGTAAACTATGAAAGCCATTATTGCTTCCTCGAAACACAGCACTTCGGTGCGCGTGCACAGGGTTGGATGACGTTCCTTTCAGGTTTCTGCGGATGGGGCTACGGTGCGCAGGATACGTGGTACTATTTAGGAAACTATAATGAGGATGAGCCTACCGACGACGGTGTTGACGTAATAACCGTTGAAGAAAAGAAGGCGGCAAACTGGAAGGATGCACTCAAGTATGAAAGCTCCATTCAGGCGGCTTCAATGCGTACTTTCCTCGAAAACAGAGTGGTTGAATGGTATGCACTCATCCCCAGATTTGATGATTATACGTATCTTGAACCTGAAACCGGCGCATATGCGGTTACTGCTTCAAATGCGGATAATACCAAGATAGTAACGTATTTCTACAACTTCTCCGATACAAGCGTAGGTGAAAAGCCAAACTCACCTGGAGGCGGCACAAAGACAGGTACTTACGGCAATCTTGTCGCTAACGAAACGTATAACTATATGTGGTTTAACCCCATTACAGGTAAGGTTGATGCAAGGGGTACGTTTACCGCTGATGCTAATGGCAAGTGGTTTGCAGGCGAAAAGGCAACAACCGATATGGTACTTTACATTTATAAGTAAAATTGATAAAAGCAGGACATAAGCCCTGCTTTTATTTATATTGTTGCAAAAAGAATTACATTATGGTAAAATACTGAAAAAGTTTTCGGAAGTAACGAATAAAAATAGTGTTTCGTATTTATAGGTGATTATGGGGAAATCAGATATTAAACGGGTGTTAGGCTCTGTGCGCAGGGCTGATGAAAAATACGGTATGATTGAGGATGGCGATAGAATTGCCGTAGGTGTTTCAGGCGGCAAGGATAGCCTTATGCTGTTGTTTGCGCTTTCTATCTATAAGAAATTCTCAAAAAAGAATTTTGAGCTTTTTGCAGTAACGGTTGCACTGGGGTTTGAACCCTTCGATACAACACCGATAAACGAGTTCTGCCAAAAGCTTGGCGTAAAGTACGTGCGCATCGATTCGGAAATAGGCGACGTGGTGTTTAACATCCGCAAGGAAAAGAACCCCTGTGCCTTGTGTGCAAATATGCGCAGAGGTGCAGTTAATAATGCTGCCAAGGAATTAGGCTGTAATAAGGTGGCGCTTGCACACCACCGTGATGATGCAATCGAAACGCTTTTAATGAGTATGTTTTTTGAATCGCGTATGAATACGTTTGCGCCTGTGACCTACCTTTCAAGGATAGATTTAAAGGTAATTCGTCCGTTCATTTACGTGCCCGAGGAAATATTAGCAGGGTGTGCGAGGGATAATGAGCTTCCCATTGTAAACGCCCCCTGTCCCATTGACGGCAAGACCTCAAGACAGGATATTAAGGAGCTTATAAGTGAGCTTTCCAAAAGATTTCCCGATTTACACGAAAAGCTTCTGCACGCTCTTGATACCACCGAAAATTACAACCTGTGGGATAAATACGTAGTAGCGCCAAAGAAGTAAATAAAAGCACCGCAAAAGCGGTGCTTTTTGTTATTTATGATATCCTTTTTTGCGTAATATTTCAAGTACGGTGTCACCGTTATTGCAGGTGATCAAATATGCACCGCGCTCAATAATATCCGAAACGGTTTCTTCATCCTTAACGTGTGAGCCTACCCAAGCCTGTACGCCTGCTTTTTCAAGCTCTTCATACCATTCCTTTTTGCCCGAACGCTCGTTTGCTTCGCCACAGATGCACACACAGTACAAATATGATGCGGGGTCAAGCTCACCTTCAAAATGATACATATAATTAAAGGGATAATACCCGTGTAAGCGCCAACCGTTGCCGTATTTTTTATATACGTATTCGTTAAGCATACAAGAAGGCGAATTGATAATGCATCTGTCCTTGAGGTTGAATTCCTCAAGCATCTGTATGGCTTTATCGCATACCTCGTATGCCACGTCACCTGAATTTTCGGGATAAACCTTAAGCTCGATATCGACGGTCAATTTATCGTAATTTTTTACAAGCTCAAGAAATTCACGTAACGTAGGCACTTTGTGACCTTCAAGGTTTTTTATTTTACCTGCGTTAAGCTTTGAAATTTCCTCATAGGTCATATCACATACGTTGCCGCTTCCGTTTGTGGTGCGGTCAACGGTAAAATCGTGCATCAGAACAAGAACACCGTCCTTTGTCATACGCACGTCGGTTTCAATCTGGTCCACACCTGCTTCTGCTGCTTTTAAGAACGCAAGCATGGTGTTTTCGGGGTAGGTGGCACTAATACCGCGGTGTGCGGCAACGTAAACGTTTTTAGGATTTTGTTCCCAGCAATTCATAGTATCAGCTCCTTTGCGTGGGGTATTATAAATAAAATAATCGGCAAAGTCAACGCTAATTTAAAAAAAGACAACGTTCAACAAAGCGCAGGTATATACATATACTATAAAAAAGGAGGTTTTTTAGTATGAATTTCTCGGATTTAAGAAAAAAAGAGGTAATTAACGTATGTGACGGTAGACGAATGGGGTGTATTTGTGATATAATACTTGATGTAAATAATTGCAGAATCGAAGCTATCGTTGTACCGGGGTGCTTTTCGTTATCGAACATATTTCAAAAGCAACGTAACATTATCGTACCGTGGAATAAAATACGTAAACTGGGTGATGACGTTATAATAGTTGACGTACCTGCAGGAACACATTGTAATTATTGAGGAGAAATACTATGTTTAAAATTATTGCATCCGATCTTGACGGAACACTGCTTAATTCAAGATTTGACGTAAGCGAGTATACCGTAGACGTGCTCAACCAAGCGTATAAGAATGGTGTGGATTTTATCATCTGCACAGGCAGAATGTTCTATTCCACAAAATTCTTACTGCCTAAGCTGCCGTTCTGCCGTTACGCAATTACAAGTATGGGTGCGGAAATATACGACGCTTTTGAAAATAAACGCATTTATTCAAGACCCCTTGAGAACGAGCATACTCTTGCCATTGCAGAATATGCTTTAAAAAATAATATACATATGAATATATATATCGACGACGTGCTTTACACCAACAGCCTTGATAAGTATTCGGAAAGATACTTTAAGGAAACTGGCGCAATGGCAAAGCAGATAGATGGCGACGTAATGAAGTTTTTAGAGGGTAAGGGTCTTTCAAAGCTTGTGTATATCGGTGAGGATGACGTAATTGCCGAGCATTATAAGGAAGTTGAAAAAATGGTTGGCGGTAAGGTGAACATCTGTGCTTCCTTTAAAAGATACGTGGAATGCTCACACATTGAAGCGCAAAAGGATATTACCCTTAACCGCTTTATTGAAGAGCTTGGTATTAAAAAGGACGAGCTTATCGTGTTCGGTGACAGTGGTAATGACGTTTCAATGCTTAAAAACACCGGTTTTTCGTGCGCAGTTGCAAACGGTTGGCCCGAAGCAAAAAAAGCTGCAGATATTATTGTTGAAAGTAATGATAACGACGGTGTTGCAAGAACGGTTGAGCGTCTTATATTAAAAAGGTGAAAAAATGACGAAAATTGGACTTAATAAATTGGCAAACGACCTGAAATTTGATATTATATCAACAGGTGGAAAATCTCAGGTGGAAATACCCACAAGCGACGTCAACAGACCGGGGTTGTTTCTTGCGGGATTTCATTCACATTTTGATATCTCACGTATTCAGTTAATCGGCACGGCAGAGGATTCCTTTTTGATGTCAATGGAAAAGGAAAAACGTGTGGAAGCGTTGGACGGACTGTTTAAAATGCCGTTTCCCTTTATGGTAATAAGCTGTAACGCCTGTGAGATTCCTGAACTTAAGGAGATTGCGGAAAAAAACGGCACGGTTGTATTTAAATCAAGAGATGCAAAGGCGACCAAGCTTGTTGCCGAGCTTTCGCAGTATCTTAATAAGTTGCTTGCACCTACCGAAACGGTGCACGGCGTATTGCTTGATATTTACGGCTTGGGTATTTTAATTACGGGTGAATCCGGCATCGGCAAAAGTGAGGCGGCGCTGGAACTTGTTAAGCGCGGACACAGGCTTGTTGCTGATGATGCGGTGATAGTACGCAAGATTGCAGAAAACAGGCTTGTGGGCGAAGCACCCGAAATGATACGCAATATGATGGAAATGCGTGGAATCGGAATAATCAACGTTGAGCATATGTACGGTATCAGCGCGGTGATAGCTTCAAAGAGCATTGACCTTGCGGTGCACCTTGAATTCTGGGACAGAGAAAAGGATTACGACCGTCTTGGCTTAGACGATAATACAAAGGAAATCTTAGGTGTTTCGGTGCCACTTCTTACAATTCCTGTGCATCCGGGAAGAAACCTTGCCATAATTATGGAAACTGCGGCAAAAAATACAAGATTAAAGCAAACGGGGTATAACGCCCTTGAAGAAATAAAACAACGACATTTAAACAAAACGGAGGAATAAGAATGTATACTATTGGTGTTGACTTAGGCGGAACAAATATTGCGGTTGGATTGGTTGATGAAAATTATAAAATTGTAAACCGTATGTCTACTTCCACGGATACGCAGGGCAGATTTGATGTTATTATGAAGGATATGGGTGAAATCGTAAATAAACTTATCAAGGAAAGCGGTATCACCGTTGATGATGTAAAATACGTAGGTATCGGTGCACCCGGCGTGCTTGATAACGAGAAGGGTACCGCATCGGATAACAGTAATATTCATTGGGAAAACTTCCCCATCAGACAGGAGCTTCAAAAGTATATAGACAAGCCTGTATATCTTGGTAACGATGCTAATGTTGCAGCTTGGGCAGAATACGTAAGCGGTTGCGGAAAAGGCGCAAAGAACTTCCTTATGCTTACGCTCGGCACAGGCGTTGGCGGCGGAATTATTTTAAACGGAAAGCTTCATACAGGCAGTAATAATATTGGTGCTGAAATCGGCCATACCACGTTCAAGGCAGGCGGAAATCAGTGCGGATGTGGCAATAAGGGTTGTGTAGAAGCATATTGCTCGGCTACTGCACTTATTAAAGCGGCTAAGAAGGATCTTGATAAGCATCCCGATTCAGTTATTGCAAAGGCTGACAAGGTAACTGCACGCGTTGTTGTTGATGCGGCACGTGATAAGGATGAATACGGCGTTATGCTTTTTGACGAATATACCGATAATCTTGCACAGGTTATTGCAAGCATTATAAACTTCCTTGATCCCGACGTTGTTGCTTTGGGCGGCGGTGTAGCAAACGCAGGCGAGTTCTTGCTTGAACCTGTAAGGGCAAAGATTCCTCAACACGTAACCTTTGCTTCAATGATGCAAACAAAGGTACTGCGCGCAGAAATGGGTAATGATGCGGGCATAATCGGTGCCGCACTTTTAGGTGAATAATGCTGATACTTGCATCAAAATCTCCCCGTCGCAAAGAAATATGCGAGCTTTTAAGAATTGAATTTAAAATAATACCTGCAGAAAATGAAATTCCTTTAGATTTAACAGTTTTACCCGAAAAGGCAGTTGAACGTGTTGCTGAAGGAAAGGCACGGGAGGTATTTATACAATATCCCAATGACGTAATAATAGGCGCAGATACTGCGGTTTACGTTGATAACGTGTTCTTGGGTAAGCCGAAGAATGCGGCGGATGCTTACAGTATGCTTAAAATGCTTTCGGGGAAAACACATAGCGTTATAACTGGTGTTTCCGTAATGTCAAAGGAAAAGACCGTTACGTTTTCTTCTGTGGCAATGGTGGAATTTGCACCCCTTTCGGATGAGGAAATAAATTATTATATATCAACCCATGAATGCGATGATAAAGCAGGTGCATACGCGGTGCAGGGCATAGGCGCAAGGTTTATAAAAGGCATACAAGGCGATTTTTATACCGTTATGGGTCTGCCGTGTCAGAAGCTTTATGAGGTATTGAAGAAAGAAAATTTATGTTAGCTGTCATAACGGGCGCAAGCAGTGGCTTGGGCGAAGAATTTGCACTTCAACTTGATAAAATGGGCTATGATACCGTGCTTGTTGCAAGGCGAGAGGATAAGCTTTTAAAGGTAAAGGCGCAGTTGAAAAACAACTGCACCGTGGAAGTGATGGATCTTTCGGTAAGTGAAAACTGTATCGGGCTTTTTGAAAAATATCCCGATGCGGATATCTTGATAAACAATGCAGGCTTTGGAAAGTTCGGCGCGATAAATGAAAGTGTGCTTTCGGACGATATCGGAATGATAAACATAAACGTCAGTGCAATGTATATTCTGCAAAAGCTGTATCTTGCCGAATTTATAAAAAGGGGCAAGGGCAGAATACTTAATACCGCTTCTGCCGCCGCATTTATGGCAGGTCCGTATTTTGCTCTTTACTATGCATCAAAATCCTTTGTTATGCGCGCATCACAGGCGGCTTCAAGGGAAGCAATGGGTACGGGGGTAACGGTTTCTGCATTCTGTCCCGGCTCGGTTATGACGGAGTTTAATTCGGTTGCGGGTACTACCTCGTCCTCAAAGCCGATAACTGCGCAGGCGGCAGTTGAATATGCCATTAAAAAAATGTTCAAGGGTAAGGCGCTTATAATACCCACCTTTAAAATTAAAGCGGCTTTTGTGCTTTCAAAGCTGATGCCAGAGGGCTTACTTACAGAATTTTCATATCATACGCAAAAGAAAAGATTCAACAGGCATAACAACTAAAAAATAGATATTGAAAGAATATTGGTTATATGATATAATAAAAATATTGGTTATGTGATATAACATCTTAGATAAATTTTTAGGAGGAAACATATGAAACGATTTTTATCGCTTCTGCTTGTCCTGATGCTTGTATTCGGAACCTTGTCAATGGTGACCGGCGTTGTTGCGCAGGCGGCAGACTATACTTCTCAGGTATGGCAGCCTGTGGAAATTACGCTTACAAGTTCTGTGGAATATTCTAAGCCTTATATTTCTACGGAAATTGATGCTGTGTTTACGCATACTGACGGAACACAGATTAAAATTCCCGGATTTTGGAAGGAAGATGATATTTGGGCAGTTCGCTTTTCGCCCACAAAGACAGGTACTTGGAATTATACAATAACCTGTAAAGACCCTTCAAACACAGGTCTTAATGCAACGGGTACTATTGAAGCAACTGCGGCTACTTCAAAGCATGAGCTTCATCAAAAAGGCTTTGTAACAGTTAAGGATAATGAACGTCATTACTATTATGCCGATGGTACACCTTTCTTCTGGCTTGGTGATACAAACTGGCAGGCACCTACGAACGTTTCTACCGAATATTGTAACTATCCCGGCTGTAACTGTGGCAATCAGCATAAGCACATTGTTGATGACCGTGCAAATAAGGGCTTTACCGTATACCAGACGTATTTTGTTCCCGGTGCAGGTAACGGCGAGAAGTCAGTGTGGAAGGATGCTAAATATGAGCAGCCTAATACTGACGTGTTCAACAATAAGGTTGACGAAATGTTTAAGTATGTATATGACAGCGGTCTTGTAATTGCATTAGGTCTTGGTTGTCATAATTCTACTATGAGTAATCCCAACTGGGATGCAGAGGTATATCTTCGCTTTGCGCGTTACATCGTTGCACGTTACGCTTGCTATTCAATCATTTGGATATCAGGTCAGGAAATAACCAATGATGAACCTGCAGGTGAAAAAGGTCTTACTGTTTTTGAAGCATATATGCAGATGTCAGAACGTATTGAGGAGCTTGACGGTTACAAGCATCCCAACTCCGCACATATGTATCCTGCAATGGCAAATTCAGATAAGCAGATAATTCTTGACAGAACCTCATGGCACGATAGCTGGACAGTTCAGGGCGGTCACGGCGGTTCAGTTAAGAATAAGGAATATTATCAGTCATATTATTTTATGAGCGTAGGCGGAAAGTTTAAGCCGTTTATTGAAGCAGAGGTTAACTACGAGGATATTAACTGCGGTGGCTTCACAGGTTACGATGCAAGCCGCAGAAGCTTGTGGAAGGCTATGTTCTCAGGTAGTGCAGGCGTTACCTACGGTGTAACGGGTATATGGGCAAACTGCTATTCAACAAGTAGATACACAGGTTGGTTTGACGGAAAAGGCGGTTCATATAACTATGAGCCTTGGTATATGGGTATTGACAAGCCCGGTTCATATGAGATGACTTATATGAAGAACTTCTTCCTCAATCTTCCCGATTGGAGTGCGCTTGCACCCAAATTCAACTCTGTTGCCTACGGTGATTTCCTTAAGAAAGAAACTGCATCAATGCTTGCAACAGA
>JAZQTV010000079.1:0-2231 GCA_045630945.1 Clostridia bacterium | reverse complement strand
TGACGACGATCTGCGCCTTGACACAAAGGAGAACTTCGACCGCACGGTAGAGGTTTTAAAAGAGACCGTAGATTTTTACGAGCCTCTTAAAAAACTTCAAGCGCAGAAGCTCATAGAGCACAAATACATAACTGATGAGCTTGTCCGTATCACCTACGAAAACGGCACGAAAATTTACGTCAACTATGGCAAAAAAACCGAAATCGACAATATTCAAATACCTGAAATGGATTTTGTTATAGTATAGCCGAAGGGAGCGTTAACTCACATTTGGTGCACTATTCTGTAACACAAGGGGACGGTTCTTCTGTGTTGCTATTTTTTACTATTTGTGGCTTTAGTAAGAGCACAAAGGAACCGTCCCCTTGTGTTCTCTAATATAATTTTTAAGGGAAAGTTTTGTTACTTTCCCTTTGCCTTTTTTAATATTTTCATTTTTTCTTCTTTATAAATAGAACTGCAATAAGACCAACGATGATAACTGCCTCAACAATGGCAACAATCATCCAAATATTTATTTGGTTGTTTGCTTCAGGTATTGGCTGCGCAGGCGAAGAACTTTCTGGAACGGGGGAATCTTCCTGCTTTATTGCTTTTTTTACTGCCTGCAAGCGTTCATCGTTTATTTTTGGCGTGCCGTCATCATTAAAAAGTTGATTGCCGTTTTCATCAACTGCAATTGTGGGGCATATCCAACCACCTTCATCATGTTCGTTCCACGCGAAGATTATTGCGGTGTTAGCCATTGTGCATTTTTTTGATACTTCCGAATTCATAAAGGTAAGTGCATCGGTAATATGTGCAGTTAATTCTTCGTTTGTTGCATATTGCACGTAGTGATTTTCGGGGGTATCGCTCCATGTAACGGGGTTATCATATCTTGTTTTTACGTGCCAACCGCTTGTGATAATGGGCACGTACTGTTTTGAAGAAAGAGACCAATCAGCCCAGTAGTTGCGCGTTCTTTGGGCAAGATCACTAAAAGGCTTGTTGCCTGACATTGCTATGGAATAACGTGAAATTGCATCGCCTATCGCGAAAGTGACTTCTTCGCCCGTTGCATTCATAATTACTGCATAGGGGGCACTTAACCCAAGGTCTTCACAAAGTTCACGGTAATATTTGATATCACGCTTGATTGCATCAATATTTGATTCGGTTGCATAGTAATACATAAGCGGTCTGCCGTTAAGCACGGTCATATAATAACTTTCTTTTAAAATGGTTGCCATCTCGTTGCGGGCATAATCTTGCCCGATTGCGTTATCATCAAAGCATACGCATAATTTAACTTGGTCTTTGTATTTGCTTAATGCATGAAAATCCCTTGCCTTGCGCATTTCGCTGTTGTACCACACGTATGCAAAGTAATCAATGCCTGCATCAATGGCATATTCCATTTCCTTATCGAAAATTTCTTGGGTATATTCAGGAATAGTTATATTTCCCTCATCCGTAACTTTTGCGAAGAAAGGTGCGCGGAAGTGATATTCTTTGGGTGAAAGCGTTTTTTCAACCTGCGGAAGAATGTTGCCGCCCTGACCTGCCCACGCATCCCAACGAATAGCGCCGATGCTTGTTTTAGTATCACGCATTTCTTTTGTGGCATCAATGGGTTTAATATCGTTTTTAATTCCGTTAACTTCGCTTGTTTTTATTAACGAGTAATCATCTGAAATCACGTCGCCCGGCTCATAATCCTCATTTGAATGGTCATAACTTTGCACGTAAATATGCACGTACTGTAAGCCTTTTGTCTGGTCATATTCAATTTTGCCTTCTATTTTACATTCCTGCCATTCTAAGGAAAGTTTGGGCTTGTTTGAAACAAGGTAAACATCCTTGGTTTTTTCACCGATTTCACGGTATTTTATTACAAGATAACTTGTATCACCAATGGAATTTTCGTTGCCCTTAATCCATACAGATGCCTTATAATCACCGGGACCGTTTTCGGTAATTATTTGGGTTGCATCGTAAATCATTGTTGAGTATCTGTCCTCACGCTCAGAAACAAGCATACCGTATTCACCTGAATGGGCATAAGCGCCGTCAAATTCAATTTGGCTTGCTTCCTTTGATGCTTTGAAGTTCGTTTCGTCACCAAATTCAAAATCGCCGTTTTCAAGAAGTTCTTCAGTTTCTGCGCTTATAAGAACTGTAAACATCGTAAGCAATAATGCAATTATTAAAGTGAAAGAAATTAGTTTTTTCATTAAATTTTCCTTTCC
>JAZQTV010000078.1:0-20451 GCA_045630945.1 Clostridia bacterium | reverse complement strand
TATAATTATGTCTATACTGTGTCTAAAAGAGGATAAAAAGAACTGTAGTCTCACATCATTTGCAAAAATGTGTTTTGAGATGTAAATAAGCAGAAAAACCGCCCTTTGGTGTGCCTGCGATAAAGCAGGTTTATAAGCCAAACAAAAATACCGCCGAGAGCAATAAAACTCTCGGCGGTACTCATTTTACTTTTCAACACTCATCCAACAACCTTCTGCACCAATACCATCTTCGGGAGGTGTTAATACGCCTTTTTCAATGAGACATTCAACAACTGCGTCAAGAATCGGCATACTCGCAAGGTTATTTGCCAATCTCCATTCTCCGAGAAGGTAATCGGGAACGGATTTTTTGATAAGTTCTGCAACCTTCGCTGCAACAATTTCAGCATCGGCATCGAAATATCCATTCTGCAAAGCATTACTGATATCAAAAAGTCTATCTCTATCAGAAAGCGCATTTACAAGAATCTTGGTATAAAGCATATCTCCGTCGCGATACAAATATCCGCACTCAATAGCTTTTGCCGCGTGTTCCTTTTCTTTTTCAGACAACGACGTAATATCAAGACCTTCAATCGCGCGGAGCGCAAGTTGAGTCTGAGGGTCTTTAGACACATTAAGTCCGCAGCTAAAGTGTTTTTTAATACGTGTGATGTAGATATTATCAAGATGAACATTAGAGAAGCCGCACACGTTTTGCGCGTCAACGCCATCCCAACCGCCACCATAATACTTGCCGTTATCTACATATCCAAACACACTAAACGGACGATCTGTTTTCTCAACATCCGCAAAATGATTTTTCTTCAAAGAACACTCTACACAGTACGAGAAGGCATCAGCAATATGGAATACCTGCTGCCAAAGAATAAGATTCATATCAACTTTCTTGTTCAAATATGGGAAAGCAAGATATTCTGCTTTATGCTCCTCGATATAGTTCGATATGGTTTCGCAAATCTTTGGTAACTGCTCTGTATAAATTGCATTTGCTTTTTCAAATACATCCTTATCAAGCAAAATGAAATTAAGCGCATATTTGCCGTTCTCCAAGCGGCGAAGAAAACCGTACTTTCCGTTTTCGCCTTTGCGAAGAATTTCAAGCTCTTCTTCAACGTAAACAGTGGGAACATTCAGTTCCTCTGCAATTTCAGAAGCACTCATAGGTTTCTTGTGGCAAAGCCATACGATATGATTTGAGAACATTCTTATGCATACGTTACGAGGATCTCCCCATGCAGGGCTACCCGTTCCCCAAATCACGTAATCAATTTTATCAAGCGCCACCGGCTTATTATAAGTTTCTGCCATTTCTTCTACCTCACTTTTGATCTTTTGTCTTGCCGAAAAGAGCCTTTGACGAACAGCTCCTTCACTTGTTCCTTGTGCTTTTGCTATCTGAGCCGTAGAAAGACCGTCTATGTAGAACATGATCATCACTTCGCGGTATGCTTTTGTCAAAAAAGCAATTCTGCGATATACGGATGTTAATTGCTCTGCGGTATCATCAGAAGTGTCTTCTTCGGCAACACCGAGCAAAATTTCTTCCGAATCGCCTTCATAGATAGTTTCTGCGTGTTTTCTTCGATTATTTGAAAAGTCGGCATAAACGTTACGAGCCACTCTCCAAATAAACGGATATACGCTTTCAATCTCTCCGTCACTATGAGCAGCTTTAACGAGGGCATAGATTATATCTGAGCATAGCTCCTCTGCCTCGTAGCTGTCATTTGTTCTTGCATAACAAAAGCCAAATAGCTTATCAAGCAAGTAGTCGTCAAAAAATTTTAGCAAGTCTTGTTTTTTCATCTGTTTCTCCAAGCGATTGATCAATGCTTTCACTTATATAGTCCGCACATTTATGGAAATGTTAGGTGGAATTAAGAATATTATATCATAAATTTATGAATTAATCTACCTTACGAATATATGTACCGCCTTTGTGCCCACAAAAGCAGTGCTTGTCAGGAAAAGTAGATAGACTTTCGGAACGACAAAACAAAGGCTCCCTTTACACAAGGGAGGCTTTCTTACCGCCCGACAGTACACCTAAAAGGTGTAACACACTATACCTTGCGCGCAAGGCGTGTGAAAAGGAGTACGAACAAAACTGTCCGTACTCCTTTTGTTTTTTCGGCGGGTAAAACCTGCTTTATGGAAGGCACCCCTTAGGGTGGTTTTTTTGTTGTGCGGAATGAAGTGTGCCTATGGCACGATAATACTTTGCTTCATAAGTTCGCAAAGCACGGCTTTTTTTATTTTAAATGGGGGATGGTGTAGTCTGTAAAATCATATTTTTATTTATGAATATATTTACATTTATATTTGTTCGTGATATAATTTTTCTAATATAAAAAAGGAGTAACGCTAATGATTATTCATTCTGACTGGCATATTCACAGTGAGGCATCGTACGATTCAACACTCACGTTGGACGAGATTGCAAATACTAGTGAAAAAAATGATTTTAAGTACGTTGGCATTACCGACCACGTAAACTTTAATGACCGTAGCTTTTTAAATGATATTAACCGTTCGGCGACCATTGTTAAGGAATTTCAAGCCAAGCACCCTAATTTTGTGCTTGGGGTTGAGCTTACGCCTGTTGCAAAGCCTGAATTTGATTACATTTCAAAAAGCGGCACGCGCGAAGGCTTTAATCCGCCAATTTTAAGCAAGCCTTTTGATATTGAGCTTGCTCTTTCTAAAGAACAGATGAAAGAATTGGGCATCAGGTACGCAATTGGCGCTTCACATTGGCGCGTTGATTTACCATATGAAAAGAAACTTCAGCTTGAAAAAGATGGCTGTATAAAAGAATGGTTCCGTCAGCAAATGTGGCTTGCTTGCGATAATCGCATAACGGTGCTTGGTCATCCGTGGTATAACGGTGAGCATTTGTGGTATGAGGATTTTGATATTATTCCTCAGTCAATGAATAATGAGCTTGCATCAGCCGTTAAAGAGAACGGAAAGTACGTTGAATGTAATTCGCATTTTTTCTGCACCCAAACTGCAACCGAAAAATTCCGTTATCAGTATGCGGAGTTCTTAAAGGAGCTTAATGAGATGGGTATACCAATCACTTACGGTTCAGATTCGCACAATAAATACAGTAATGCTCACGTTACCACCGAAAAATATTTATCTGAGGTAGGTTTCCGTGACGGCGATATTGTGGAAATCAGCAAAAGTGATCTTTGGTAGAATATATAATATAAGGAGAAACGCTAATGAAGCTTAATGTAATAAGCTTTAACATCCGTTGCTGTGACGATAAAGATAACCATACCATTCCCGAGCGGGCGCCGCGCTTACATAAAGTGACATCAAAATATGATGCTGATATCCTATGTTTTCAGGAATACAGGGAGGCTTGGGAACCGTTGATAAAGGAATATTATAAAGACTACGATATATTTTGTAAATACCGTAACGAAACGATTGACGTTGAAGCGGTACCTATTTTATGGAAAAAGGATAAATATACCCTTATAAAAACAGGATATTTCTGGCTTTCCGATACTCCCGAAACGGAATCACGCGGTTGGGATGAATTATATAATTGCTACCGCATATGTACCTACGTTGTTTTGCAGGATAAGGTAAGCGGCAAAAGCTTTGCGGTTATGAATACTCACTTTGGCTTCGGTGATGACGGTCAGGTAAAAAGCGCACGGCTTATATATGAATACAGTAAGCGTATATCCAATCTTAAAACCTTTGTTACAGGTGATTTTAATATGACTCCGCAAAGTAAAGGTTATAAGGAAATAACCAAGTATTTCAGAGACGTTAATGTGCTTACGGCAAATGATATTAGTTCAACCTATCACGGATATCATCCCGAAACAATTAAGGATCAACATATCGACTACTGTTTTATTGATGAAAATATTACCCCTGTAAATCAAACGCTTATAACTGAAACGGTTGAGGGCAAATTTCCCTCCGATCATTTTGGCTTGTTTGTTGAAATTGATATTTAAAAAAATACTATATAACTAACGAACAGGAGCATTAAAAATGAAAAGTGTATTGCTAATTGGTGATTCTATAAGAGTAGGCTACGACAAAGCGGTAAAAAAATCGCTTGAAGGCGTAGCGGAAGTGTGCTTTCCGGCAGAAAACTGTCGTTTTGCGGCATATGTTTTAAGATACGTGCACGAATATGCACAGCTTGTTGAAAATAATATGCCCGACGTAATTCATTGGAATGCAGGACTTTGGGATTGCTTAAGAATGTTTGGAGAAGAACCCCACACTCCCAAAGAAATTTACGGCTATTATATTGAACGTATCTGTCAGCGCATTAAGAATCTGTACCCTGATGCAAAGGTGATTTTTGCAACAAGCACGGCAGTTATAAGCGATAAAATGAGTGCAGCATTTAAACGCTACAATGAGGAAATAGAGGAATACAATAAAATTGCGGTAGAAATCGTAGCAAAATACGGCTTTAAGGTAAATGATTTGTATGCTGTATCGGCAAAGCTTCCCGAAAGTGCTCATTCCGATGCAACCCACTATTACACTCCTGCAGGTACTGAAGCATTTACAAATAAGGTGCTTGAGGTATTGGCGGAAGCACTTGAATTAGATACTGTACCCGTATATAAAGAAGAACTTCATACAAATAAGCCTGTTGGCGTTTAAGGAGAATTTTAAAATGAGAAGTGTTTTTATGCGTTTTCCCGGTGGTAAAGCAAAGGCTGTAACGTTCAGCTATGACGATGGTATCAGGCAGGATATAAGGCTTGCAGAAATTTTTGATAAATACGGTATGAAATGCACCTTTAATCATTGCATCAGCGACCGTTTTAATAAGGAAGAAATCGAAAAATATTTCCTTTCAAAAGGTCATGAAATTGCGATTCACTGTGCATATCACAGGGCAAACGGAAATTCAAGAATTATTGAAGGTATACGTGAGGTTATTGATTGCAGACTTTTCCTTGAGGAGCAGTGCGGCAGAATAATTCAGGGTATGGCATATCCTGATACGGGAATAAGGATAATGGGTAGCTTCGTTACTTATGATAAGATTAAAGCATATCTTACCGAAACAGATATAAAGTATGCAAGAACGCTTGGCGGTGATAACGATTCATTTATGCTTCCTGAGGATTTCCATGCATGGATGCCTTCTGCGCACCATAACAATCCTAATATTATGGAATACGTAGATAAATTCCTTAATCTTGATCTTTCAACAAATACCTATCACGCAAGGCGTCAGTCAAGGCTACTCTACATCTGGGGACACAGCTATGAGTTTGATAATAAAAACAATTGGGACCATATTGAAAAAATATGCAAAAAGCTTGCAGGAAACGATGAAATATGGTATGCAACCAATATGGAAATATACAACTGCGTAGAGGCTTATAAGCGCCTTGAATACAGTGCTGACGGACATACTGTATATAATCCCACTCTTTATACCGTTTGGATGGATGTTGACGGAAAACTTTATAGCGTTGAGGCAGGACAGACTATCCGTATCGATTGATTATGAAAATATATACAAAAGCAGATATAATAAATCAGCTGACCGAGATGAACGCACCCAAGGACCGTGCAGTTATCGTGCATTCGTCGTTAAAAGCGGTTGGTGCGGTTGAAGGCGGTGCCGAGGCACTTTTAGATGCGCTTATCGAATATTTTACTTCAGAAGGCGGCTTACTTTTAGTGCCTGCTCATACGTGGCATAACGTTAATAAGGATATCACGCTTGATATGAAAAGCGATGATAATTGTCTTGGTGCACTTTCTACTGTTGCGTTAAATAAAAAGGGCGGAATTCGTACCGAAAATCCCACTCATTCTATGGTGGTGTTCGGTGAAAAAAGCAAGGTGTCTAGGTTTATTGAAGGTGAAAAGGATATAAAATCGCCAACCTCGCCCCAAAGCTGCTACGGCAAGCTTTATACTGAAAAAGGTTACGTTTTGCTTGTGGGCGTTGCACAAAATAAAAACACCTATCTGCATTCCGTTGCCGAAATTTTGAATTTAAAAAACAGAATGACAAGCGATACGATACGTACCGTAATCCTCAAGGAAGACGGTGATAGGGTAGAACGGGATATTTTGTTTTATCATACCGATTATACTGATGATATTTCACTGCGTTTTACAAAGTACGAAACTGCATTCAGGTATCATAGGTGTATAACCGATGGTTTTATTGGCAATGCACCGACACAACTGTGCGATGCGAAAAAAATGAAAGATACTGTTGAACTTATTTATAAAAACAGTAACGGTGCCGATCCTTTAAGTAATGAAGCTGCAATTCCGCAAAGGTGGTATTGTAAATAAAAATGTTTTGTTGTAAAAATCTTGACCTTTTTGCAATAATATGTTAAACTATTCATAATTTTTAATATGGGAGGTTATTTTCATGGATGGAAATACCGTACAGATATTGATTGCTATGATCATTTATATGGCAGTAGTAATCGGTATCGGTGTGCTTTATGCAAAGCGCGCAAATAAGAATTCAGAGGAATATTTCCTTGGCGGAAGATCGTTAGGTCCTTGGGTAACGGCAATGAGTGCTGAAGCCTCGGATATGAGCGGTTGGCTTTTGATGGGTCTGCCCGGTGTCGCTTACTGGTGCGGCCTTGCAGATGCATTCTGGACTGCTTTAGGTCTTGCAGTAGGTACTTACTTTAACTGGCTTATTATTTCAAAGCGTCTTCGCCGTTACAGCGTACGCGCAAACAATTCTATAACACTTCCTGAGTTCTTCTCGAATAGATTCAGGGAAGGTAAGAAGACCATACTTACCATTTCGGCAGTATTTATTCTTATATTCTTTACCGTATATGCAGCAAGCTGCTTTGTTACCTGCGGTAAGCTTTTCTCAACGTTATTCGGTGCACCTTACGTTACAATGATGGTGCTTGGTGCAGTATTCGTTCTGCTTTATACCTTGCTTGGCGGCTTCTTGGCAGAAAGTGCTTCTGACTTTATGCAGTCTATCGTTATGATAATTGCGCTTGCCGTAGTAGTTATTATCGGCGTTGTAAAGGCAGGCGGCTTCGGTGCAGTTATTGAAAACTCAAAAGAAATCCCCGGATTCCTTGAATTCTTCGGTCTTGCAACTCCCACGGTTGATACTGACGGCACACAGCTTGTAGAAGGTGCAAAGCCCCTCTTTAGCGCAAAGAGTGATTACGGAATTCTTAGCGTATTCTCAATGATGGCTTGGGGTCTTGGCTACTTTGGTATGCCTCAGGTTCTTCTTCGCTTTATGGCTATACGTAACGAGGGGGAGCTTAAGCGTTCACGTCGCATTGCTATGGTATGGGTTGTTATCTCCCTTGCTGTTGCAGTATTTATCGGTATTGTTGGCCGTACGGCATATCCCACGGCGCATCTTACAAAGTCAGGCGCTGAAAACATCTTTATTACTCTTGCTACAAGCTCACTTCCCGCAATCCTTGCAGGCTTTGTAATGGCAGGTATTCTTGCAGCAACAATCAGCTCATCTGACTCGTATCTTCTTATTGCGGCATCCGCACTTTCCAAGAACATTTTCCAGGGTGTTTGCAAAAAGAATGCAACTGATAAGCAGGTTATGCTTATATCACGTATCACGCTGCTTGTTCTTGCACTTATCGGTGTTCTTATCGCACTTGATAAGGATAGTGTTATCTTCAACATCGTTTCGTTTGCATGGGCAGGCTTTGGTGCAACATTTGGTCCGCTTATGATATTCTCGCTTTTCTGGAAGCGTGTAAACAAAGCAGGCGCTATTGCAGGTATGGTAGGCGGTGCAGGAATGGTTTTCCTTTGGAAGCTTGTTATTTCAAAAGCAGGCGGCGCATTCGGTATCTATGAACTTTTACCCGCGTTCATCTTCTCAAGCATACTTATCGTTGTAGTATCACTTCTTACAAAAGCACCTTCACAGGAAGTGCTTGATGACTTCGAAGCGGTACGCGAAGGCAAGGTAGAAGAAATTTAATAAAACAAAAACTCCGATGTTTAATCGGAGTTTTCTTTACAAATGGAAGTGAATTTATGTCAATTATTATTGATGCAAATATGCTTGAAAAAGCAGACTCGTTAAGGAAGCCTCTTAATAAGCAAAAAGTATACCCTACAGGGGTAGTGGAATTTACAAAGTGTGAAAAAAACTTTCAAAATATCAAAGTGGTTAAAAAGGGAAAGCTTACCTTACCCTTAGTAATTAACGCAGGTGAAAAGCTTATTTTGGACTTTGGTGATCATTACGTGGGTTATCTTAATATTTCCCTTAATAACCACGGCGGTATGCGTATCTGCGATTCACCGTTAAAGATCAAGCTTTCCTTTGGCGAATTTCCTTATGAAATAGTAAAGCCGATAGAAGAATATAACGGCACGTTGGGTGACGGGTGGTTTCAACGTGAAGAGAAAAGCATACCGTTTATGCCGTATTCTTCCTGTATTGAGCGCCGCTATGCGTTCAGGTATCTTTTAATCGAAAGATGCGATACGGCTACGTATCCCGTAGAGCTAAACGATATTTTTGTTGAAGCCGTTTCGGCGGTTAGGCTTGAAGATTCAGTGCCCGTAAATATCGAAGATAAACGGCTTAAACAAATATACGTTGCCGCACTAAAAACGCTAAAGGAATGTGAGCAGGATGTGTTTGAGGATGGCCCAAAGCGTGACCGTCGTCTGTGGCTTGGTGATTTAAGGGTTCAGGCACTTACTGATTATAAAACCTTTAAAAATTACGACCTTGTAAAAAGATGTTTGTATCTGTTTGCATCTTGTAAAACCGATTCAAAACTTGTGTCCTCGTGCTTCTTCGTTGATTCACCGCCCTATATAGATGATAAACCCGATTGGATATTAAGGGATTACTGTCTTTTTTACATTTCCTGTTTGTATGATTATTATAACGAAACCAAGGATATTCAGCTTGTAAAGGAGCTTTATCCTGTTTTAAATGAACAGGCGCATCTTGTGTCGCAGGTGATAACCCAAAACGTAAACGTATTTATAGATTGGTGTCCCAACCTTGATAAAGAGGTTGCGTTTATCGGCGTGTATCTTTATGCGTTAAGGCATTTTGAATTTTTGAGTAAGCTGATAGGTGAAAGCACCGATTGGATACAGGCAGAAATAAAAAGTGCCGAAAAATTATTGCTTTCCTTTAAAAAGGAAGGGGTATTCGTTACCTCGCGCGGTCAGGTATCACCGCATTCACAGGTATGGGCGGTGTTAAGCGGTACACTTTCAATTAAAGAAGGGCAGGCACTTTTAAATAAGCTTGATACCCTTGGAAATGAATATTCAATGCGCACTCCGTTTGCGGTGCATTATTATATCGAAGCGTTGTATTCTGTTGGCTTAAAAGAGAAGGCTATTGAAAAAATCAAGGATTATTGGGGTAAAATGCTTGATGCAGGCTTTGATTGCTGCCCCGAATGTTTTAACGAAAACAACGATTTTGAATCACCCTACAATGCGCCCGAATTAAACAGTGCGTGTCACGCGTGGAGCTGTACCCCTGCGTATTGGATATTAAAATATGTTGATGAAAAGTGATAAAAAAGTTGCAGGTCCTATCGGACTTACTATTTCCAAAAAGGAATCATATTCAACAGCAGTTCGTCAGTATGCTGATATCATCAACAATGAAGCAGCAGGCGGTTGGAAGCTTGACTGCATTCAGGAAATTCCCGTTACAAAGGATAACGGATGCATTGCAAACCTTATGGGTAACGGAACAACTACAGTTACATTCAATATGCTTGTTTTTGTAAAGGAAGACTAAGCAACATAAAAATTTATTAACCCCTTATTGCATGCTACCGATGCTTTAAGGGGTTTTTGCTTGTTTTGTTTACGAAAATGAAATAGCAACACAAGGTAATATAGGGCAAATAAAACTTCGAGACTTCCTATTAAGAAGTCTCGCAAAGTGTGCTATTTTGCTTTTGAAGGGGGATAACCCATCACCTTTTTGTATGTGCTTGAAAAATACGAAACACTGTCAAAGCCGCATTCATAAGCCGCTTCTGATACCGTCATACCCTGAGAAAGTAAGAATTCACCTTTTTTGCATTTTAAAAAATTGGCGTACGTCACTATTGTTTGTCCGGTAAAACGCTTAAATTCGCGGGCAAGATAGTACTTTGTTATACCGCAGATGTTGGATATTTCATCTAAATCGATCTTTTCCATAAAGTTGGAATTAAGGTATTCGATTGCTTGTTTTACATAGTTTTCAGAAGGCTTTTTTCTGCATTCGTTTACTGTCTCAAACTGAGTGTGGTTTTCGTAAAGGTCGATAAGAAGATTAAGCACACAGTTGCGCGCTTTTGCTCTTTTTACAATGTTTTCTCTGTCTGAATAGTAGTTGTTAAGGGCATTAATGGCGTTAAGAATATAATTCTTGCATTTGTCATCGGTAAAAATTTTAGTAAACAACTGCTTTTCGGTATCAAGTCCGTTTTCATGAACAAAGCTTTCGTCAATGATAAGGCAGTAATAGCTTATACCGGTGTTGCTGTTAAAATGGTGAAGTATTCCGGAATTTACCACGATAATATCGTCTTTTTTTATTGAAAGCTCATCCTTGCCGTACTGCGCAACACCATTACCATCCGTTATCAAAAGAATTTCAATATTTTTGTGCCAGTTTGAAAACGGATTATTTATAACCGCGTCACATACGTTCAGCTTGAACGGACATAACTTATCCTTTAAAAGCGACGTATGATGCTCATATAATTGCTCGTACATAAAATACAACCTAAAAAATATCAATATAGTTAAAAAGAAAATCAATATAACTGTTGAAAATTACTTGTTTTTATTTTATAATAGATATGATGAAATGTCAATATATAATAAAAGGAGAGTTTTTATGAAAATACTTGCAATAGGCGCACATCAGGATGATAATGAATTCCGCGTAGGCGGAATTGCACATAAGTGGGTAAAAGCCGGTCATACAGTAAGATTTTTAAGTATGTGTAACGGCTGCGGAGGCCATCATATTATGACGCCTGAGGAAACAAGCGCACGGCGCTTCAAGGAATCGCAGGAGGTTGCTAAGTACCTTGGCGTTGAGTATGATATCTGGGATATTGACGATTGCACGTTGATGGCTGATCTTGAAACAAGAATGCGTCTTATCCGCTATATCCGTGAATTTTCACCCGACCTTATTATTGCACACCGCACAAACGATTACCATGCCGATCACCGTGCATCAGGCCAGCTTGTGCAGGATGCTTCATACATTCTTACAGTACCTCATACCTGCCCCGAAGTACCCGCAATGCGCTATATGCCTGTAATTATGTATAACGAAGATAGATTTATCAACCCCGAATTTAAGGCTACACACATTGTTGACCTTGACGATGAAATTGAAACAAAGCTTCATATCTGCCATCTTAACGAATGTCAGGTTTACGAATGGTTGCCCTACACCCACGGCGAAACCGTTCCCGAGGGTGAAAAGGAACGCTATGAGTGGCTTAAGGGTATGGATATTACAAGCGAAACAACTGATGAAGAGGTTATGGCGGCATCACGCGGCTATGCAGTTCGCTTTGCAAAAACTGCGGCTCGCTTCCGTAAAGAGTTGATCGAGCGCTACGGTGAGGAGCGCGGCTCCAAGGTTCGCTTTGCCGAAGCGTTTGAGCTTTGTGCCTACGGTGAAAAACCCACTGAAGAATTTAACAAAGAATTATTCGGCTTTTAATTTTTAGGAGGTAAAAAATGAAAGTAGGTCTTTTGGTAAGCGCCGGAAACAATTATGAAGAAAATTTCCGTAACGCAAAAAAACTTGGCTTTGATTGCGGACAGTTTGTAGTTTGGGATATGGCTTTTTATAACGATGAAAATCTTGAAAATCTTAAAAAGCTTTTAAAAGAGCTCGATTTCACCATAACTGACCTTTGGTGTGGCTGGAGCGGACCTGTTATCTGGTCATATCCCGATAAATATAAGGTTCTTGGCTTCGTTCCCAAGGAATACCGTGAGCAAAGACTTAACGATCTTCGTAAGGGCGCTGAATTTGCATATAAGCTTGGAATAAAGAATATCATTACCCATACAGGTTATATTCCTGATGATCCTGCGGCTGAAGCACATATTGCCGTCGTTGAAAATCTTAAAATCCTGTGCGGTGAGCTTCTTGAAAGGGGACAGACCTTCTCGTTTGAAACAGGTGAAGAGCTTCCTCTTACCTTAAGCATTCTTATTAACGAGATCGGTCTTCCTAACGTTGGCGTAAACTTTGACCCCGCAAACCTTACAAGCGGCGGCAGAGCAAATGCAGTTGAAGCTATGGAGCTTTTAGGCTCAAAGGTGCTTGGCATGCACGCAAAGGATGCTATCCGCGCAAAGTTTGGCGAAACAGGCGGCAAGCAGATGAGGGTAGTAGGCGAAGGTGTGGTTGATTTTAATACACTTATCAAACAGCTTAAGGACTTCGGTTACGAAGGCGATATCGTTATTGAACACGAAACCGCTACCGATGACCGCGACGGTGACATCTTAAAATCAAAAGCATATCTTGAAGAAATTATCAAAAGAATATACGGCTAAAAAATTAACACCCGCTACAACAGTAACGGGTGTTAATCTTTATCTTCTGCTGCACGATATTTGTAATATGTCCGTTTGGATATTTCTAAAGCTTCACACATATTATCAAGTGAATAATCGTTCTTATGCATATTGATAAAGATTACTTTTTCTCTCGTTGTGCCTTGAGGAAGGCTTGGTATTTTTTTTAATATTTCTTCTTTTGTTTCCTTGCTGTAATTATTAAATTTTAGTCCTTTCTTTGCCATAATAAAAAACCTCCTATGGTTTTGTTATACCATAGGAGGTTTCTGTTTTTATTTTTTGTGAACTAAATGGGGTTCACTTCATTGCCGTCAGCTTATTTTTTTATAAAAATATTAGCAAAAAGCGAAGTTTTCGTCGCATTAGGTTGACATTTTTGGTTTCTGATAGTAAAATATTAAATAAATATTTTTTAAAGGAAGCCGTATTATGACTATTGTAAATGTGCTTGAAAATAACGCCAAAAAATATACTGACGAGGTTGCTCTTGTTGAGATTAATCCCGATCAGGAAGAAACGCGTAGACTTACGTGGCACGAATTTGAACTGGTTGAGCCTACTAACAGGCGCCATTACCGCCGCGAGATAACGTGGGGTGTTTTTAACGAAAAAGCAAACCGACTTGCAAATATGCTTCAGCAAAACGGAATAGGTAAGGATAAGAAGGTTGCTATTCTTCTTATGAACTGTATCGATTGGCTTCCCATCTATTTCGGTATCCTTAAAGCAGGTGCATTGGCAGTACCCCTTAACTTCAGATATTCCTCTGATGAAATTGATTACTGTCTTGAACTTGCTGAGGCTGACGTACTTATTTTCGGTACCGAATTTATCGGCAGGGTTGAAGCAGTAGCAGATAAAATCAGCAAAAGATGTACGCTTATCTATCTTGGTGCAGGATGTCCTCCCTTTGCGGATGATTATAACGATCTTGTGTCCGAATGCTCAAGCACGTTCCCTGAGTGCACCTTGGAAGAAAGCGATAATGCGGCAATATATTTTTCATCGGGAACAACAGGCTTCCCCAAGGCAATATTACATAATCACGAAAGCCTTATCCACGCTTGCCGTGTAGAGCAAGCGCACCACGGTCAGACAAGGGAGGATTGCTTCCTTTGCATACCACCCTTATATCATACGGGTGCTAAAATGCATTGGTTCGGCAGCTTGCTTGCGGGCTCAAAGGCGGTAATATTAAAGGGCACAAAATCAAGGAATATTCTTCAGGCGGCAAGTGAAGAACGCTGTACTATCGTATGGTTGCTTGTTCCGTGGGCACAGGATATTCTTAATGCACTTGATTCGGGTGAAATTAAACTTGAAGAATTTAATCTTAAGCAGTGGCGCCTTATGCATATCGGTGCACAGCCCGTACCCCAAAGTCTTATCAAGCGTTGGCTTGAATATTTCCCCAATCAGCAGTACGATACCAACTACGGCTTAAGTGAATCAATTGGCCCCGGTGCAGTGCATCTTGGTGTTGAAAACGTTCACAAGGTGGGTGCTATCGGTGTTGCAGGCTACGGCTGGCAGATAAAGATAGTTGATACTGAGGACAATGAGGTTGAACAGGGCGCAGTAGGCGAGTTGTGCTTAAAAGGCCCCGGTGTTATGACCTGCTATTACCGTGATGAAAAGGCAACCGCATCCGCAATAAAGGATGGTTGGCTGTTTACAGGCGATATGGCTATGCAGGATGATGAAGGCTTCATTTATCTTGTTGACAGAAAGAAGGACGTTATTATCACGGGTGGCGAAAATCTTTATCCCGTTCAGATAGAAAACTTCCTTTCAGCTCATCCTAAAATAAAAGACGTTGCGGTAATCGGTCTTCCCGATTCGCGACTTGGCGAAATAGCCACAGCTATAATTGAGGTTAAAAAGGGAATGGCTTGTACCGAGGAAGAGATAAACGAGTTCTGTCTTGAGCTTCCCAGATATAAGCGCCCCCGAAAGATAATTTTTGCCGACGTTCCCCGTAACCCCACAGGCAAGATAGAAAAGCCAAAACTTCGTAAGCTTTACGGTGCAGAGGGGCTTGTGGCATCCCAAAATAAATCATAATGAAGAGGAAAATAAAATGAAGAAATTAATGATAGGCAATCAGGCGGTTGCTAAAGGTCTTTATGATGGCGGTCTTGGCGTAGTATCAAGCTACCCTGGCACACCCTCAACTGAAATTACTGAGTTTTTGTCAGAGTTTGACGATATCCACAGCGAATGGGCACCTAACGAAAAGGTTGCGTGCGAAGTAAGCTTTGGTGCAAGCCTTGCAGGTGCACGTACTGCGTGTGCAATGAAACACGTAGGTCTTAACGTTGCGGCAGACCCGCTTTTCACGCTTTCATATACAGGCGTAAACGGCGGTATGGTAATCTGCGTTGCTGATGACCCTGCAATGCATTCTTCGCAGAATGAGCAGGATTCACGTCATTACGCAATTGCGGCAAAGGTTCCTATGCTTGAACCTTCCGATTCGCAGGAAGCCTATACCTTTGCAAAAACTGCGTTTGATCTTTCAGAAAAATACGATACACCCGTAATCCTTCGTATGTGTACCCGTATTGCCCACAGCCAGTCAATAGTTGAATTAGGCGAAAAGGTTCCTGCAGTATTAAAGGACTATGAAAAAAATCCCGCAAAGTATATTATGATGCCGGGTAACGCAATAAAGCGTCATCCCTTTGTTGAGGAGCGCACACTTAAATTACAGGCACTTGCAGAGGATTCGATGTATAATACCGTTGAAATGAATTCAAGCGAAATCGGTATTATTACTTCGGGATGCTCATACCTCTATGTTAAAGAGGTAATGGGTGAGGAAGCAAGTATTCTTAAAATCGGTATGCCCAATCCCTTACCTGTTGAGCTTATTAAGAACTTTGCAAAAAGCGTTAAGAAGCTTTACGTTATTGAAGAACTTGACCCCGTTATCGAAAACCACGTTCGTTCGTTGGGTATTGATGTTATCGGTAAAGAATTATTCTCTATGCTTGGTGAGTTTTCACAGGCTACAATCCGCAAGGCGTTCGGTAAGGAAGAATTAACAGGCGTAAGTGCTGATTCGGTAATTCCTAACCGTCCTCCCATGATGTGTGCAGGCTGTCCTCACAGGGGAATGTTCTATACACTTGCAAAGAACAAAATCACCGTTTTAGGCGATATCGGATGCTATACATTAGGTGCAGTTCCTCCGCTTAATGCGCTTGATTCAACGCTTTGCATGGGCGCTTCGGTTTCAGGTCTTCACGGTTTCAATCTTGCAAGGGGTACTGATGCTGAAAAGAAGTCCGTTGCAGTTATCGGTGATTCAACCTTTATGCATTCGGGTATGACGGGTCTTGTAAACGTTGCATATAACGCCACCAATTCTACCGTCATCATACTTGATAACTCAATTACAGGTATGACGGGACATCAGCAGAATCCCACCACAGGCTACAATATTAAGGGCGATCCTGCACAGAAGGTTGATCTTGAGGCACTTTGCCACGCACTTGGTATCAACCGTGTACGCGTTGTAGATCCTTACGATCTTAAGGCTTGTGAGGCAGCGGTAAAGGAAGAACTTCAGGCAGAAGAGCCTTCAGTTATAATTTCTCGCCGTCCCTGCGTGCTTCTTAAAACAGTTAAGCCGTTACCTTCATTAAAGGTCGAAAACGATAAATGTAAGTCGTGTAAGAGATGTATGAGTCTTGGCTGTCCTGCAATCAGTATGAAGGACGGTAAAGCAAGAATAGATGCAACCCTTTGCGTAGGCTGCGGTGTATGTAAGCAGCTTTGCGCCTTTAATGCGATTGATTAAGGGGGAAGAAGTAATGAAAACAACAAGTGTAATGATAGTTGGTGTAGGCGGACAGGGAAGCTTGCTTGCTTCCAAGCTTTTAGGCAGACTTTTGGTTGACGAAGGATATGACGTAAAGGTAAGCGAGGTTCACGGAATGAGCCAGCGCGGCGGAAGCGTTGTAACCTACGTACGCTTTGGCGAAAAGGTATATTCACCTATAATTACCGAAGGCGAAGCAGATATTATCATTTCCTTTGAAAAGCTTGAGGCCGCACGTTATGCAAAGTTCCTTAAGGAAGGCGGTAAGATAGTAGTAAACACACAGGAAATCGATCCCATGCCCGTTATTATCGGTGCGGCAGAATATCCTACCGACGTTATTTCGGAGCTTAAAAATAAAAACGTTAATATCGATGCTCTTGATGCACTTTCACTTGCAGAAGAGGCAGGCTCATCAAAGGCTGTAAACATTGTGTTGATGGGTAAGGCGGCAAAATATTTCGATATTCCTTACGATAGGTGGATAAAGGCTATTGAAAACACCGTTAAAGAGAAATTTGTTGAAATGAATAAAAAAGCCTTCGATTTAGGATATAATTCCTGATTATAAGTGTAATGAAGCGTCTTGTTATTGTTGGCGGTGCGCCAATAGGTGATTATCAAAGGATAAGGTCAAAGATAAAGGAAGATGATTTTTTCATCTACTGCGATTGCGGTTTAAAGCATCAGGCACAGCTTCAAAGAAAGCCTGATCTTATTATTGGTGACTTTGATTCCTACAAAAAGCCTGATACAGATATTGAAACCATAGTTTTGCCCGTTGAAAAGGATGATACCGATACGTTTTATGCGGTAAAGGAAGGTATCAAACGCGGGTTTAAGGATATCCTGCTTCTTGGTGTTACAGGCGGAAGGCTTGACCATACGTTAGGCAATCTTTCAGCACTGTTGTATATGTATCGTAACAACGTGAACGGGTATATTGCAGACGACTATTCTTTTATGCAGGCGATAGGTGATAAAAAGGTATATTTAAGTGGAGATATACAATATTTTTCACTGCTTAATATATACGGTGACGTTGATGGCTTAAGCATAAAAAATGCTAAATATCAGCTTAACAATAAGTCGGTAACAGGCGGAACGTCCTTGTGCGTAAGCAATGAGCTGATAGAGGGTAAACCGGCTGAAATAGTTGTTAAAAACGGAAATATGTTGCTGGTTCAAATAGAAGTTAAAGGAATATAAATATTGTCTTTTAGTAAAAGCTCTGCAAATTTTTTGCAGGCTTTTCTTTTTTCAAAAATTGACATCAAACGTAAAATGCGGTATAATAAAATAAATAATGGGGGTGCTTTTATGTGTGAAAAAGTAATTCAATCAGTAAGTGAAAATAAAATTATCGTTATTGTGCGCGGTGTGGAAAAGGAAAAACTTATTCCTTTGGCTGAAGCAATGTACGAAGGCGGAATCCGTTTGCTTGAAATAACGTATGACGCAACAGGAAAAATCAGTGATGAGCAGACTGCTTCAATGATAAAAATGTTAAGCGATCATTTTGACGGAAGAATGTACATAGGTGCAGGCACCGTGCTTAAAAAAGAGCAGGTGCGTCTTACCAAGGAAAGCGGCGGTAAGTTTATAATTTCGCCTGATACTAACGGTGAAATCATAAAATATACAAAGGAGCAGGGGCTTGTTTCAATGCCCGGTGCATTAACGCCTACCGAAATTCAGGCGGCACATACCGCAGGTGCTGATTTTGTAAAGCTTTTCCCTGTATCCAATATGGGCATATCATATGTAAAGGCAGTTTCAGCACCGCTTTCGCATATTAAATTGCTTGCGGTTGGCGGTGTAGATAAAAATAATATGGCAGATTACCTTAAAGCAGGCGCAGTAGGCTTTGGTTTAGGTTCTAACATAGTTGACAAAAAGCTTATAGCCGAAAATAATTTTGAGGCAATAACGGCACTTGCAAAAGAATGTGTAGGGGCAATTAACTGATGTATATTACTATTGACGGCGGCACAACAAATACGCGTGTAAGCTTGTTTGATAAAAAGGTGCTTGATACGGTAAAAATTAACGTAGGCGCACGAATCGGACTAACCGATAAAGGCTTATTGTTTGACGGTATAAGGGAAACTATTAAAACACTTCTTAACCGTAATTCATTAAGAGAAAGCGATATAGAAAGTATTATTGCGGCAGGTATGATAACGTCTGAGGGCGGACTTATCAGCTTAAAGCATTTGCCTGCACCTGCAGGAATTAAGGAACTAAAGGAAGGCATGTACTCTACAAGCATCAATGAAATAACAAGCATACCCTTCAGCTTTGTTCCCGGTGTAAGAATGTATGGCGAAGGCTATGGGGATACCGACGTTATGCGCGGTGAGGAAGCGGAGCTGTTTGGCATAAATGCGCTTATGGGTATTTCGGGCGCAGGGGCATACATACTTCCCGGCTCGCATTCAAAGCTAATCTTCACCGACGAAAACGGTAAGATATATGATTTTTTTACCGCACTTACAGGCGAAATGATAGCGGCGCTTTCTTCAGGCACAATACTTTCGGCATCTGTTGACCTTAAAAACGCAAGCTTAAACGAAATGCTTTACGAAGGCTACAAATACACCCTTGAAAACGGCTTAAACAAGTCGCTTTTTAAGGTGCGTATTCTTGCTAATTTTTCAGGCGGAAGCATTGACGATGCATATAGCTTTTTCATCGGTGCCGTTTTGTGCGGTGAGGTTGAAGAAATAAAAAAATGCAATGCAAGCAAGGTGTATATCGGCGGCAGAGCACAAATAAAGGAAGCAGAAGCACTTCTTATAAAAAAATTCACCGATAAAACGGTGGTTATAGTCCCTGATGAATATGCTGATACGGCTACAAGTGTGGGGATGGTACAAATATATTCATTTAACGGATAACAGGTGATAGCCTGTTATCTTTTTAATAGTAAAATATGCAATAGTTTTAGGAAAATCCAGTGTTTTTTGATATATGCGCATAATATATAATCTGTTAAAATAGAGAAAGTAGGGGAGAAAATAAAATGGGCTTTTTAAAATTTCTTGAAGGATTAAGGAATCCTGTGCTTGACAGTTTCTTTTCGCTTATCACGTTTTTAGGCGATGAAACAATATTTATCGTTATTGGAATACTGTTTTTCTGGTGTATCAATAAAAAGCACGGCTATTACGTGCTTTCCGTCGGTCTTCTTGGTACAGTAGTTAATCAGTTTTTGAAGCTTGTATTCAGAATACCGCGCCCGTGGGTATTTGATCCTGAATTCACCATAGTTGAAAGCGCAAGGGAAGCGGCAACAGGCTTTTCCTTCCCAAGCGGTCACAGTCAGTCGTCGGTGGGTATGTTCGGAAGTATTGCGCTTTTTTGCAAAAAGAAGTGGCTTAAAGCAGTGTGCATAGCATTGTGCGTACTGGTACCCTTTTCAAGAATGTGGCTTGGCGTACATACGCCCCTCGACGTTATCGTGGGCTCCATATCCGCACTTGTACTTGTGTTTGGAATGTATCCCGTATTCAAAAGCGGCTCAAAAAAGGCGATACGCATCCTATATTTTGTTATGGTGTTGGTTGCTGTAAGCTTCATTCTTTACGTGCATCTTGGTAATTTTCCGCAGGATATGGATGCCGAAAATCTTGCACACGGTATGAAGAATGCTTATAAAATGCTCGGTTGCATTTTGGCTATGTGGCTTGCGTATGAGATGGACGAAAAATATACGCACTTTGAAACAAAAGCACCTATTTTAATTCAGACTTTAAAGCTTGTGGGTGGTCTTATCCCCGTAATTTTAATAAAATCTCTCCTTAAAGCGCCCCTTAATGCAATTATCGGTGTGGATTATATTGCCGACGGTGTACGCTACTTTATTCTCTGCCTGTTCGCAGGTTGCATTTGGCCTATGACGTTCAAATACTTTTTAAAGTGGGAAAAGAATGAAAACAATAATTAACTTTTTAAAGCCGTTTTTTAAAAGAATGGCGATGGGGTTTTCGATAAAGGTGACTGCAACTATGTTGGAACTTGCCTTACCC
>JAZQTV010000077.1:0-7851 GCA_045630945.1 Clostridia bacterium | reverse complement strand
CTGTATTGCTTCCTCAAGCGTAGCAACGCCAAGATAATCTGCACCTGCTTCAGAAAAAGCTTGAGAGCACTCCACGATACCGTGACCGTACGCATCAGCTTTAACAAGAGCAAGTACTTTTTTACCCACATGTTTTTTTATAGATTGCAAGTTATTTTTCAACGTAGAAATATTAACAGTACAAACCGTTGGCCTTGACATAAGAATCCCTCCGTATTATTTATTATATTATAATACATTAGTAGAAAAAAATAAAGCAAAAACACGCAATATTTGCATGTTTTTGCCGTATGTTTCAGACAATAAGCTTTCTGAATATATATATTTTCTTATTTTCATCAAGTTTTTCATTAATATCGGGATTTAATTTTAAAATATCATCCTTATCTACGCCGAATTTTTTTGCAATATCCCAAAGTTCATCACCTTTTTTTACATTGTAAATTATTATTCCAAATTCAGGAAAATTATCATTCTCGTCATCTTTTATGCTATTTACCATAACACAACGCACGTTTTTCTGTGAGCAAAGCTGCACGTTAAATCCACCGCGGATTTCAATTTCATTTCCCGAAACCATAACTGCCTGCATATCCGTTAAAGTAATCTTGGCACCAATCTGCATAGCATCAGAAAGCTGATCGTTTTCAACGAAAACATCAAATTCAACAGTAGTATTAAACCCGTCATTCTCCCCTGTACCCGACGCTGTATATACCGCAGAAACCTCACCTGAGCACTTAATCGTTACACTTGATTTATTATTAACGCAACTAACCGCACAAGGCGTAAAGCTTACTGCATTGATACGCGCTATGGGTGTTTTACCCTCAGGTAAAATAACCGAAATATTTTTATTTGTATTTATATCGAAGCATCCGCATGAATCAGTTATCTCAATTTTATCGCATTCGCACAAAAGCCTGTTTTTAATAGAATAAATATCGCAAATAAGCTCAACATCCTCGCTTTTGCACGAGTACGCATATCCTACAAGACCGACACTGTACATTATTTTCCGCATTTCGCCCTGTTCGTTCAACGCTACCGAAGTACCTATTTCTTCAATGCACAAGCATACGATTGGCTCTGATTGCTCGTTATTTCTTATATCGATAATCTGTGAGAAATCAAATCCATCGTTAACCTGAACAACGGGCTCGTATTCATCAACGGAATGGTATACCGTCTGCATTAAAATCCTTCCGCCAATTATAAGCTGCCCTGCTGAAATATGCGCTTCATTTACACACACGGAAGCATTTGTATTAAGTATCTCTTTGATTTCAGGAACACGCGGTGATAATTCAGTTTCATCACTTACAGAAAATCTTATATTCTGTGCAAAATCAATTTTATTTAAGTTTACGTTTTGCGTTTTAACTCTATATTCTTCACCCGAAATTGAATTATAGCAATCTCTTTCTATCGGTGTAACAAGAATAGCAGAAATATCAATGCACGCCGCCAGCATCAAGCTGCCCGCCTCAACAAATCCGCGAACCTTATCCGTGCAAGCGCTTGCAAGCATATATGCTTTAGGCGATGCCCCTTGTACATTTTCATTTATGCAAAAACGTTCACTTCTGTTTATCTTTTTTATGCCGTCCTCTGTATTTATTATAGCACAAAAGCTTATTACGCCCTCAACAACAACCTCATCATTCAGCACTTCACTTCTTCCGCACACAGCATTTGCCGTAACGTTTAAAAGCTTTACACCGTCATCAACAAGCTCTTTTAAAGACACGTTTGAACTGAATTTTTTTATTTCTGTATAATCAAACTGTATTTTTTCTTTGTTTAATTCCATTATATTTCCCCTCCACATAACTTAAATTGCTTTCTTACAGTAAAATATATAAAAATAATAATAAAAATATACCTTTAATATAAATTCATCATTGCATTTTTTGTAAAATTTGATATAATATAAAAAAAGATTAATTTGAGGTGCATTATGTTAAGTTATAAGCTTAGTATTCGTAAAATGGAAAGAACCGATATTCCCTATCTGGTAACATGGGCATCAAATCACTCACACATAAAAGGGTTTCACAGTTATTTACCTAAAAACGTTAACGAGGGTACTAAGTGGTATCAGCGTTCGCTTCTAGATAAAACGCGTGACGATTATATGATTTACGTATATGAAGAAGACGGTAAATCATATCCCATCGGTATGCTTGGTCTTGTAAATATTGACGATGCAAACCGCAAGGGTGAATATTACATTATAATTGGCAATGAAGAATTCTTGCACCGCGGCATTGCTTATAAAACGTCAAACGAAATGATTAAGAATTCGTATTTCAAAGGATTCGATTTCAACAAGGTATATGCACGCATAGACAAGGATAATTATCCTGCACAAAAGCTAGCAGAAAAATTGGGCTTCCGTAAGGAAGGTATTATGCTTTCCGACGTTATGCTTGAAAACGGAACGACCGTAGATATGATTTATTACGGTTTGCTTGCAAGCGATAAGCTTTAAAAAATATAAAAGGCAGCTTAATAAGCACCTCGAAGGCACGACCTAAAAGGTGCTTTAATTTTGATTATGATTATTTTAGGCTTTGATCCGGGCCTTGCAACATTAGGGTTCGGTGTAATTGAAACTAACGGTCACAAGCACCGTTTAATTGAATACGGTATAATTTCAACACCGGCAGATATGCCAACCCCCATTCGCTTGAGGAATATCTTTACCGACGTCCAAACGGTTATAGATCGCTTTAAGCCCGATGCAATCGCTATTGAAGAGCTTTTCTTTAACAATAACGTTAAAACTGCCATAAGCGTTGCGCAGGCACGCGGCGCACTCCTTGCCGCCGCATCAATGAAGACAAGCGAATTATATGAATATACTCCTCTGCAAATCAAGCAGGCTATTGTTGGCTACGGCAGAGCAGACAAGCATCAGGTTCAGCAAATGGTTACGTATTTCCTCGGTCTTGATAAGATTCCCAAGCCTGACGATGCAGCTGACGGTCTTGCCGCCGCAATATGTCATGCGCACACCGCAAAAATGGGTGCCCAATTTAAAATTAAGTAGGTGTTTTATGTACGCATATATAAACGGTACAATCGAAGAAGCTGACTTAAACAGCGTTGTTATAGACAATAACGGTATTGGCTATTATCTTCAGTGTCCTTCTTCATTGCTCAACTCAATAAGCATTGGTATGAAAGCAAAAATTTTTACCTATCAGCACGTTCGTGAAGATGCAATAACGTTGTATGGTTTTCTTACGAAAGAAGATAAAACAATGTTTTTACGCCTTATTTCCGTTAGCGGAATAGGGCCAAAGATTGCTTTACAGGTGTTATCTTCCCTTTCCGCAAGTGAGCTTGCTCTTATTTTAGTAAGCGGTGATGATTCAGCACTTACTAAAGTACCCGGAATAGGTAAAAAGACTGCACAGCGTATGATTCTTGAATTACGCGAAAAAGTTGATAATGACGAGCTTGTTAACGTTCAAGTAACAAAACAAGTATCAAAAAACATCATAAACGATGCAATTTACGCACTTGCCGCTTTAGGGTATTCTTCACAGGAAGCAACCAAGGCCGTGGAGGCTGTTGCACCCGATTGCAATGATACCGAATCTATTATTCGCGCAGTTTTAAAAAGTCTTGACAGGAGGTAACGCATTTGGAAGATGAAAGAATTATAACTTCCGGTTTATTGGAAGAAGATATTGACGGCGAAAATTCGCTTCGTCCTAAATGCTTTGATGATTATATCGGTCAAGACAAGGTTAAGGAAATGATAAGCATTTACGTTTCTGCTGCAAAAGAACGTAAAGAAGCACTTGACCACACACTTTTATACGGCCCACCCGGACTTGGAAAAACAACGCTTGCAAATATAATTGCATCCGAAATGGGTGTTTCTATTCGTGTTACAAGCGGTCCTGCAATTGAGCGTCCCGGTGACCTTGCCGCTATTTTAACTAACCTTAATGAAAACGATATACTATTTATTGATGAAATACACCGTCTTAACCGAAGTGTCGAAGAAGTACTTTATCCTGCAATGGAGGACTTTGCACTTGACATTATGATTGGTAAGGGTCCTTCAGCACGTTCGGTAAGACTTAGTCTTCCCCCGTTTACACTTGTAGGTGCAACAACCCGCGCAGGTATGCTTACAAGTCCCTTACGTGACAGGTTCGGTGTTATATGCCGCTTAGAGCCTTATAATAACGCAGATCTTGCAAAGATAATAAAAAGAAGTGCATCTATTCTTGAGATACCTATGGAAGATGATGGTGCCAACGAGATTTCAAGCCGTTCACGCGGTACACCAAGAATTGCTAACAGACTTTTAAAGAGAGTTCGCGATTATGCGCAAGTTAAAGGAAACGGTATTATTTCAGGAAAGATAGCTGATAATGCTTTGGAAATGCTTGAGGTTGACAAGCTTGGTCTTGACTCCTCTGACCGACGCGTATTGCTTGCAATGATCGAAAAATTTGGTGGCGGTCCCGTAGGATTAGATACTCTTGCCGCTTCCACAGGCGAAGAGGATATCACTATCGAAGACGTTATCGAGCCGTTCTTATTACAGCTTGGATTTATTTCACGCACTCCTCGCGGTCGAATCGTTTTGCCTGCCGCTTATGAGCATCTTGGAATAAAGCAAAACGCAGGCAGCTCACAACAAACAAAAATGAAATTAGATTAATATGAAGACAAGTGATTTTTATTACGATCTACCAACCGAATACATTGCGCAAACGCCCACAGAACCGCGCGATCACGCAAAGCTATTGGTTTATGACAGATCAACTAAAACAATAGAACACAAGCATTTTTATGATCTTCCTAATTATTTAAACAAAGGTGACTGTCTTGTAATTAACGAAACACGCGTTATGCCTGCAAGGCTTTTGGGCACAAGGGAGGATACCGGTTCATTTATCGAATTTTTACTGTTAAAGCGCATTGATACAGATACGTGGGAAATTCTTGCAAGGCCGGGCAAAAAAGCAAAGCCAGGTATTCGATTTAACTTCGGTAATGAGCTTTCAGCCGAAGTAATCGACGTACTTGATGACGGAAACAGAATAATAAAGTTTGAGTACAACGGCATCTTTGAAGAAATACTCGACCGTCTTGGTTCGATGCCTCTCCCCCCATACATTACCGAAAAGCTTGAAAATAAGGAAATGTATCAAACGGTATATTCCAAAGAAATCGGTTCAGCGGCGGCACCAACGGCAGGCTTACATTTTACGCCCGAGCTTCTTGAAAAAATACGTTTAATGGGCGTTGATATTGTTCCTGTATTATTACACGTTGGTCTTGGTACGTTCAGACCTGTTAAAGTAGAAGATGTAACTACCCATAAAATGCACAGCGAATTCTTTTCTGTAAGCGAAGAAGCCGCAACAAGAATTAATACCGCACGTAAAAATGGCGGACGAGTAATTTGCGTTGGCACAACAAGCTGCCGAACACTTGAAAGTGTTACGGATAACAACGGAATTGTACGTTCGTTATCAGGTGACACCGACATATTTATATATCCCGGATATAAGTTTAATGCAGTTGACTGCCTTATAACTAACTTTCACCTTCCTGAATCAACACTTTTAATGCTTGTAAGCGCATTATGCTCTAAAGAAGAAATTATGGAGGTTTATGAATCAGCAAAAGAAAACGGATATAAATTCTTTTCTTTCGGTGATGCAATGATAATTTTATAACCAAGCTATGAAAACAGATAAATTTAAATTTGAAATAGTTAAAGAATGTAAGCAAAGCGGCGCGCGTATAACCCGATTTACTACACCGCACGGTGTTATTGAAACACCCGTATTTATGCCCGTTGGAACGCAAGCTACCGTAAAGGCAGTTTCCCCCGAAGAATTAAAGGACGTAAATTCGCAGATAATTCTTTCAAACACCTATCATTTATACCTTCGCCCCGGACACGAGCTTGTAAAGAAAATGGGTGGCTTGCACAAGTTTATGAATTGGGACAGACCAATTCTTACAGATAGTGGCGGATTTCAGGTATTTTCCCTTTCCGACCTTCGAAAGATTAAAGAAGAAGGCGTATATTTTAATTCGCATTTAGATGGCTCGAAGCATCTTTTTACACCCGAAAAGGTTATTGAAATTGAACAGGCTTTAGGCTCTGACATTATGATGCAATTTGACGTTTGCTCCCCTTATCCGTGCGAATACCGTGATGCAAAGGAAAATATGGAACGCACGTTACGTTGGCTTGAACGTTGTCACAATTCGTGGACTAATGATAACCAGGCACTTTTTGGTATTGTTCAAGGCAGTATGTACAAAGATCTTCGCCGCGAAAGCGCTATTGCAACTGCAAGCTACACCGATTGCCCCGGTATTGCAATTGGCGGATTGAGTGTTGGCGAGCCTAAACCTTTAATGTACGAAATTCTTGATGACCTTATGCCCGTTATGCCCAAGGATAAGCCACGCTATCTTATGGGAGTAGGCTCCCCCGATTGCCTTGTTGAAGGATTTACACGCGGTATAGATATGATGGACTGTGTGCTTCCTACACGCATTGCACGAAACGGCACGGTAATGACTTCAAGCGGTAAGCTTGTAGTCCGCAACGCACTTTATAAGGAAGACCCGCGCCCCCTTGATGAAGAATGTGATTGCTATGCATGTAAAAATTATTCACGCGCATATATACGTCATCTTCTTAATGCAGGTGAAATAATGGGTGCAAGGCTTGCGTCAATACACAATATAAGATTTTTACACAAGCTGACAGAAGATCTTAAAAAGGCCATCTGGGAAGACCGTTCACTTGATTTTAAGAATGAGTTTTTACAAAAATACGGTTACTGATTTTTACTAAAATTTCACTTGTAAAAAAACAGTTTATCTGTTACAATTATATACACAATATTTGAAAGGAAATATTATTATGTTAGAGAAATTTTTATTATTAGAAGGCGAAGTTGCCGCTGATGCAGGTAACACAACCTCCCCGACCGGCAGCAGTTCTGAATCAATGTTACTTATGCTTTTATTTATGGTCGCTATCTTCTTCCTTATGTGGTTTTCGGGCCGCAAGCAGAGAAAGCGCCAGAAAATGATGCAGGAAAGAAAGAACAATCTAAAAAACGGTGATCGCGTAATGATGGATTGCGGTATTTACGGTGTTGTTAAGGATATCAACGATGATATTGTTACAATCGCAGTTGGTCCTGAAGAGGTTAAGCTTGTATTTAACAAAGCTGCAATTGCAGTTGTTGAATATGATGAGGATAAGGTTGACCTTAGCCGTGAAGAAGCAAAGGATATGGAAAAGAAATAAAAATACAGCCCGCATCTGCGGGCTGTATTTTTCTATGTAACAAAGCAGAACAAATTTGTTCTGCTTTATTTTTAATAATACGAATTACTTATTGTTCTGCTCGTACTGTTCAACCATTCTGCGAACCATTTCGCCGCCAACACGACCGTTATCCTTAGAAGAAAGATCGCCGTTATAGCCCTTCTTCATATTGATGCCAAGGCTGTTTGCAACTTCATACTTCATGTTCTCAAGTGCAGCTTTATTACCTGACTTTGCCATTTTGATTTCACCTCCCTTTGAAGTTCTGTTTTTATTTTTGACACTTAAAGGAAAGTTATACATCTTTTTTTATTGGAAAAATTTAGTTATAAGCAATATCAGATAATTCACGTTCAAAATTAGCAATTACGTTATTTACAAGCGTACCGTAATTATCAATGAACGGTATGATTTCTTTTTCAACAACACCTTGTGTTTCCTTAAGAAGCCTCGTATTTGAAAGTGCATAAGAAAATCTTGCTTCTGCAATACCGCTTTGTCTTTTGCCTAAATAA
>JAZQTV010000076.1:0-24084 GCA_045630945.1 Clostridia bacterium | reverse complement strand
GGTTAGCAACAAAAATCATTGCTATTACCGCGTATATGCTTCAAATAATCCCGATTTTGTACCTGCAAAGGAACTGCAGATAGCATCAACCGTAGGTACCGATATTAACGTGGGGGATTCGTCACTTTATTATAAGGTTCTTTCTGTGGATTGCTACGGTAACGTATAAAATCTGCCTTGATTAAAACTGAATGCACGTACCGATTATAATAAGAATCTTTAAGAAGAAAGTAATATTTTGCATTGTAATTTCCCAAATTCTATATTATAATGATAAAGAAAACGGCACTTTATAGTGCGCTTTGGAGCTGTTGATGGTGTAACGTTAAAGCTTAACGTAAACGTGAAGAAAGCGGTGCTTATGAGCTCGTACGGTGACGTTGAGGTAAAGGTAAACAAAAATGTTGTGTCCCTGCCGCCAATAACGCACGGTGGAATGCTTTACGTTGAATAAGTATTTTAATAAAATAAAAAGTCCAAGATGTCTTATCTTGGACTTTTTGTTTTAGGATATATGTTTTTTTATTTCGGTTATAACAGCGTTTCGTAAGGCGAGAATTGTAGATGCATTGCGTGCACAGTTTTCGAAGGTAATTTCTCCCGTTATATTTTCGATAATTTCAATTACCTTATCACGACCTATATAAGATTCAAGAAGCTTAAACGCTCTTAAATCCTGCAATACCTCATTAAATACAACAATTCGCATTGACTTTAACGGGCCGTTTTCACCGGGATAAACGCTAAAGCAATCACCTGCAGGATATCCACCGTCTGCATCAGGCACGCTAAAGGGATCAATTCTTTTTACGGAAAGCGGGGCATTGTAAAAATTTAACGCCCAATGGAAGAATGCCTTAACGTTATATTTATATAACTGATATGCAAAGCTTCTGTTTCTGAATAACGGCATCGTTATAAACCTGTTAGAAACCTTATAATCCTGCGCACAACAGTAGTATACACTTAAATTATCCATAGTATTAAGGTCAAAATTGCCAATATCGCTTGTGGGAATAAGTGGAATGTGTGCGCCTGATTTTTCAAAGTTTTCTTGATGTGTAAACGCATCCATTATTTTAAAATCCTCTAACATCGGCTTTAAAAAAGCGCTTAATTTTGAATATCTTTCTACGGTTACTTCATCAAAAGGTTCGTCGGAAATTGAGAAAAGAACGTTTTTTTGTATGTTAAGCTCTTTTATTTTTTCGACAAGACAGGGGATAAATTGCTTTAAAAAGGCAAGATACTTTTCGTCGGTGGATTTTACGTCCCAACCGGAAATTCTGCGGCTTTCACCGTTCTCGGTAGCAATAATTTTAGGTGTGAATTCAGCACCCCATTGCGTAAAGAATGACGGAATATAAAAATATTTAATACCGTATTTGTGACACGTTTTAATGTAACGTTCAAATAATGAAAAATCAAACGTGTAAGAATCACCGATCTTTTCTATCTTTACAAGCTGAACAGTCGTTCTTTCGCCGCCAACCTGTGTATCAACAGGCGGTGTAAAAATTGGCGGCATAAGTGCATTGGAACCGTATTCGGCACTTAATTTAATAAATTTCTCTAAAATATCCCAATGCTCAGGCGAAAATACTTCGTAACCGTAATAATCGGCAAGGCAATCTGCATGTACAAAAACACTGTATAATAAGTCCTGTTCAGGTAAGCTTTGCGTTAAAACTTCAAGCGATAAACACTGCGTAACAGAATCAGTATCTTCAGAAATAGTAATTTTTATCTCGTGCTTTCCCGGCTTAATGTCGTTGTCTGTTTCGATCCATATTCCCTGATAGTAATAACGAAGGGGGATAACGTCATCCGTGAATTCCTGTAATAAATCGGGGTACAAACCGGGATCAATGCTTATGTAATTGTCATCTGCAAGTGACTTTGGGAAAAACACCGTGCGTTTAACGGGCACACATTCAATCTTGTATGCGTGCAGATGGTCTTTTATATCACTTTCTATCTCAATTTTGCCGTTACGTACCTTGTCAGCGACGTATGCAATCTGGTATGAAGCCTTTTCACCGCTTAAGACGGTTATATCTGTTATTGAGGTAAATTCCTGCTCAACCTTAGGCATAATGTTTTCCAAGGATGATATTTGGTATGATTTAATCATCTGACAGCACCTCTTTTCATTATGTTAGTTAAAGAATATTCTTTTCTTTTATCATTTTGTAAATTGCCTCGCCCCATAATTTGCATCCTTCGGCGTTCGGGTGCGCACCGTACATGGACATATGCGGCTCTTCAGCACATTTTGATAATACTGGAACGTTATCAAATAGTGCGTCAACGATATTTACCAATTCGGTTTTAATGTAATTGTTTACGGTGTTCCACGTGTCAATTTGATCACCCTTGTAATCAAACGGGGGAATGGTCTGCAGGATAACGGTAATTCCTGCTTCCTTTAAAGAAGTTGTTATGAATTTTAAATCAGCACATAAACAGTCTGCTTTTGCACCGAACAAAATATCGTTTACACCGAAGCAAACAAATACCACGTCATTAGCCTTTGCTTTTTTGAGCCAAATTCCGTCACTTGCTGCATCATTTGCTCTGCCGTATCCTATACCAAGATTCCAGTAAGCGTATTCTGGACCAAGTTTTTTTGCAAACACCGCATTCCAATGTTCGTACGAATCTCTATCCGTGCCGCAGCCTTGGGTAATTGAATCACCCAAAAACGCTACCCTCTTATTAAATGCACGGTCACATCCTACCATTGAAGGAATGGGCGTGCGAGAGTCATATACCCATTCACCGTTATTTTCGGAGAATGCGGATACAATAATTTCCTCGTGATAAGGAATCATTTTGCCGTTATAGGCGATTTCAAAGCAAATATATTCAGTAGGTGAAATGGAGACGGGGTCTGATAAAAATATATCCTCGACACCAACCAATCTTGAGTTTTTGCCGTCAAACGTAACATGTTTAAAGGCTTCTTCGGGAATATTGTTATCGATGGTATCACAACAGGCAACCCTGACCTGTTCAATCATCCATTCGGTGCAAAGCTTGTTCCTATGACTGATAGAACCGTCAGCGTAAGTGCTGGCTATAATGTTTGTAAAAAGAAACGAATAATTATATTCACCCTTTTCATATACCTTGTAAAAAACTCGTCCCTTATGCGTATTGCAGTCACTGTTGAAAAAATGCTGATTACTGCTTCCTGCAAGCGTATTTGAAGCATATTTATTAAGATTCATTTTAAATACTCCTAAAAATGTTTTGCTAAATTATAGCATAGCTTAAATCTTCTTTCAAGACTTAATTTTATAATTTAGGATAGGTGAAAGCAACATCATTCTCGGCTTTATGAACTGGAATGCATTGGCAGGTTTAATGTTACCCGATATAATTTCAAAAATGTGATAAAAAGCATCCACGTTATGTGGATGCTTTGTTTGTAACTTGTAAAATGCTGTTTTTTTGTTTAGCATATTCATTGGGGGATATTCCGAATCGCTTTTTAAATTCTCTTGAAAAATGGCATGGTTCAAAATATCCGCACATAAGGGCGATTTCCGTTATGGAAAATTCGTTGGTTTCAAGCAATTGTTTTGCGTAGTCAATACGCAAGTTAATTATATATTCCTTTGGTGAAAGGGAGTATATATCGATAAATATTCTGCGAAAATATGCTTCAGTAATACCGCATTTTTCGGCTAATTCTTTTATTGTAAGCATATTTTCCGTAAAATTTTGATTTATAAGATCAACAGCAGGTTTTATAAGCATATGCTTTTTTAATGGGGTATAGGTGCGATTGATTTCAGTATCAATTTTAATAATAATATCATAAAGACATTTTCTTATAATAGCAATTTTTTTCTCTTTCCATGCATTTACTATGTCAACAAAGTCTTTTAAAACAGCTTCGTGATTTCTGAATTTTAATGTGAATGGTTTTGTGTTTATATTTTCTAAAACATCGAAATTTATTGCCCAACACCCGCCGGGAGTAATCTTTTCAATACGATAACTTGAATTTTTGGGCAGATAATGTACTTCATTAGGTCCTACGTGAAGAACTGTACCATCAGAAAAATATATGTTTTTATCCGACGTAACATCATTGATTACAAAGCCATGAAAAGGGCGATTTGTATGTATTGGTTTGCCTGTACCGGGTTTAACATACATTGCAAAAGCAATATCCGTTATAATGGCATTATTCCAATCACTTATCATAAATTTCACCTCAAAATTAAAATAACATATTGTATCGTTTTCGTCAAGTTGTTTCGTTTTGTTATTTCATAAAAAAGATCAATATTATATAATAATAAAGGCTAAGGAGGTCTTTAAAATGAAATATATTAACGATACTGATTACAATTATATAATGAACAAATATCATGATCCCAAAACCCATGATAATACAAGGATAAGCCGCTTTATGCGCCATGATGTTATTTTTGATGAAAAAAGTGGTATGTTTGGCGATGATATTATGGAAGGTATAAAAAATCAGGATGAAAAAATAAAAAATCTTCCGCACTCTGTACGCAAGGCAAAAGCCTTTGAATTTGTACTTAAAAATACAAGAATTTCTTGTGATAAAAGAGATATTTTTCCTGCAATGAATATGATTAACCGTCCAATGAATAAAATTCTTGTTGATACTTGGAAAAGAGAGGCTCTTTATAATAAAATACCTGATGTTGAAAAAAGACGCGCTGAACTTGAAAATAATGGTATAGTAACCATATGGCTTGATTATGACCACAGCGTACCTATCTGGGATCGTATTTTTTCGTTGGGTTTTAGTGGCATTCTTGCTGAAAGTGAAGAAGCACGCGCAAAATTTGAAAATATAACGGATGAACAAAATGCCTTTTTTGAAGGTATAAAAATTACTTATTCTGCAATTATTGCTTTAATTGGACGCCTTGAAAATCAGGCAAAAGCTGATGGCAATCTATACATGGAAGAAGCACTTAAAAATATAAAAAATAATCCACCCAAAACTTTTTATGAGGCATTACTTGTTGACTATCTTTATTTTATGATATGTGAGCATATTGAAGGATTGCAAGTGCGCTCCTTAGGTAATTTTGACCGTTTATTATATAAATTTTATAAAAGTGATAGTGAAAACGGTGTAAGTGAAAATCAGATTCGTAAAGATTTAGCGTATTTCTTCTTGCAGTTTACTTCGATAAATAACTATTGGAATCAGCCTGTGTATCTTGGCGGTTGCAATGAAGATGAATCAACTGTTATAAACGAGCTGTCATATTTGTTCCTTGATGTTTATGATACAATGGGCATTTTTAACCCCAAAGTTCAGATTAAGGTTGCTGAAAGTACGCCAAAGGATTTTCTTTTAAAAGCGCTTGATATGATTCGCCACGGAAATAACAGTATAGCTTTTGTAAGTGATGCTTTAATTCGTAAAGCGTTAGAAAATGCAGGGGCAACAAAGGAACAAGCAAGACTTTGCGATATTAGGGGATGCTATGAATATTCAATACGGGGTGCATACGCTACTGCAACAATGAATTATCTTAATCTGTTAAAACCGCTTGAATATGCTTTGCACGAAGGTTGTGATGGTGTAAATGGTGTTTTTGCAGGGAAAATCAGCCCCAAAATCGAAGAATATGTAACTTTTGATGATTTTTATAATGAATATAAAGCACAATTAGCATATTTGATTGAGCAAGTTGTTGATGTATCTAATTCTTTGGAAGTATATCTGTCTGAAATTAATCCGTTATCAATGCTTTCAGCAACAATACCGTCTTGTCTTGAAAAAGGTCTTGATGCTTTAGGTGGCGGTGCAGAAAAAAATGGTGATGTTTTGCAATTTGGTTATATTGCCGATCTTGCTGATTCATTAACAAATATAAAAAAATACGTTTACGATAACAAAATGATTACGTTAAGCGAGTTAAAAACGATGCTTGATAATGATTTTGAAGGTAATGAAATTTTCTGCAAACAATTACTTGCCGATACGGATAAGTATGGCAACAATAAAGATTTACCTGATAGTTTCGCAAAGGATATTGTTGAGTTTCTGTGTTCAAAAATTTGCGGAAAACCAACCAGCTTAAAGCGTGGTGGTAAATGGACGGCAGGCTTTCACGTTGCACGTATGTCTTATTGGCAAGCACCTTATACGGCATCTTCGCCAAATGGCAGATTAAAGGGACAGGAACTTTCAAAAAATCTTTCTGCTTCAATAGGTATGAATCGTGAGGGAGCAACAGCGGCAATAATGTCCACCACTAAAATTGATGCAACGAAATTTATCGGCGATGCTTGTCTTGATTTAGGCTTATTACCGTCTGCAGTAAAAGGTGAAGACGGACTTCAAGCGATGTATGGCTTGCTTATGACCTTTATTAAAAGAGGCGGTCATGCGCTAAATATAAATGTTTTTAATGCAGATATACTTCGCGACGCACAAAAGCATCCTGAAAATTATGAGGATCTGCAGATACGTGTTGCAGGCTGGAACGTTTTATTTAATAATATCAATAAAGAAGAGCAGGACGGTTTTATCCGTCAGGCTGAAGGGTTAATATAAAATGAAAATAATTTCAGAGGAAAGATGTATCATTGAAGTGAACCCCAAAGTTTAGACAAAATTAAATAATTAAGTTGTAATTGAATGAGTTCGGTGCAGTACCGAACTCATTCGCAAATTATTTAATTTTAAATTTTGTCTAAAATTTGGGATTCACTTCATGTTGACGTGTCTGTTCTTTTATATATTGTCTAGGTGTAAGTTCAAACTGTTTTTTAAAACTGCGTATCAGGCTTCCTGAATCTGAAAACCCGCATAATTCCGCAACATCCGCTTCACTTTTGTTTTCGAGTAAAAGCGAAACGGCATTTTTTAATCTTAACGCAGTAATGTATTCATTTAAGGTGCAATGAACGTGTTTTTTAAAGTTTATCATTAACGTTGTTCTTCCGGTATAAAGTGTTTTTGCAAGCGCCTGCGCGGTAAGCTTTTCATTATAATGAGCCTCAATATAAGAAAGTGCATTAATTATATATGGGGGAACGGTGGATGCGGTATGCTGTGCATTGTCGCTTATTTCGCATAGCGCCGATAAAAGATATAATACCAAAAGCTTTTGTCTGTATTCTTCGTTTTCTTTTTTTATTAAAAGAATTATACGCTTAAACAATTCACATTGCTCAGCATCTATTTTTAGTATATTTCCGCTTTTGCTGAATACCTTTTCAAAACGTTTCCACTCGGCAAGGTGTGAATTAAAAAAATCATCGGTAAATAGCAAATATAATCTGTCGTACAAAATATCGGGTTTGCAGGTTATAAAATGTGGGGTGTTAGGGCGTGAAAGTACTATTCGTCGTTCACAGGTTTCCTCACTGAAGTCCGGGAATATTATATTAACGTTTCCTGAAAGAATAAGGTTAAGCTCATAAAATTCGTGCTTGTGAAAATCAGATACAGATGTATAAAAGCCTTCCTTTTTTATTACATTTATTCTGTCCCAATCCTTTTTAAATGAAAGGTCAAATACTGTGTTCATATATTCACCATCCTCATGTTATATTGTATCATGTATTTGAATAATTTTCAAATTTTATTTATTAAATTAAGCGTATAAATATATTAAGTTGAACGATTTGCCAAAAATGTTGAACGTTTAAACATTGCTTAAAGTATGCTTATACATTACAATTAAATAAAAAACAAGGAGAAAATGATATGAATAGTGTGAATTTCAGCGTTTCAATGTTAAAAGCATTTTGTGAAGATGCATTCTGCGGCTTTGGCTTTAAAAGGGAAGAGGCAGAAAAAATAACCGACGTTTTATTGCTTGCAGATCTTTATAACATAAAGTCACACGGCACGCAAAGGCTTGTTCGCTATCATAAGGCTATTGCAAACGGTTCGATTCAAATTGATGCAAAGCCTGAAATAGTATTTGAAACTCCCGTATCTGCGGTTATTGATGGGCATAGCGGAATGGGTCAGCTTATTTCGATTTATGCAACGGAGCTTGCAATCAAAAAAGCCAAGGAGGTTGGTATGGCGTTTGTAACGGTTCGCAATTCCAATCACTTTGGTATAGCGGGCTATTATACCAAGATGGCGTGTGATAGTGGAATGATGGCAATATCAACCACTAATTCTGAATCCATTGCCGTGCATACAAATTCCCGTGAAGCAATTTTAGGCTCTAATCCTATCGCGTTTGCAATGCCTGCCGAGCCGATTCCATTTTGGTTTGATGCGGCAACTACAGTCATTCCCAAGGGCAAGCTTGAGGTTTATAACAAAGAGGATAAAAAGCTTGAGGATGGATGGGCAATGGATGAAAATGGTTCAGTATGTTATGATGCCGAGCACGCTTTAAGCTGTATTGATAATAAGCTTGGGGGCGGAATTCTTACCTTGGGCGGAATAGGCGAAACAAACGGCGGACATAAGGGTTACGGATACAGTATGATGTGCGAGATTCTTTGTGCAATTACCTCTTGCGGATTAACGTCAAACCACCACGTTCGTAAAAAGGGAACTGGTGCAGGAACCTGCCATAGCTTTATCGTTATCGATCCAAAAATCTTTGGCGATGCAGAAGCATTGAAGAAAAATCTTTCCGTGTTTTTAGAGGAGCTTCGCACAGCAAAGCGCGCAGATGAAAACGTACCAATATACACTCACGGCGAAAAGGAACAGATAAGCTATAATGAGCGTATGCGAGACGGTGTTATGGTAAATATCAGTACGGTAAAAGAAATGCTTGATATATGCGAATTTTTAGGAATGGATAGTAAAAAGTATATTCCCGAAGGTATTGATATTTCCTCGGCAAAGCGAAGTTCATATGATAATATATATAAATAACTGAATTTAACACGTCGTTCAGATAGAACCGACGTGTTTTTTCTAATTAAATCAGGTTAGAGGGTAATTTGGCATTGACTTACCATTTCGATAGTCATATAATATACAGTAATTACATTAAGAGGAGTTTTAATAATGTCTTGTAAGGAATCTAAGAAAAAACGCTTTTATTCACAGGGAAGAATGCTGCTTAGCCAAATGGCAAAGACTGATAAGTTTGCTGACCATTATATGCTTAAAAAGACTTGGCAAGCGATTTTTGAGGTGCATATTGATTCAGGCTTAGGCGGTAAAGAGGTTGAGATCGCTATGATGAACGATATGCATATCAATGCGTTCACCAAGGAAGATGAAAAAAATGAGGATCTTATGCGCACAAAGGCGTGCAGAAGCTGGAATGCAGAAGGCTCGTCTATTCCTTCAATAGTTGGCGGAATGGATGTTGCACAGTATGCAGATCAGACTGTTATTGCCGGTGATACCCTTGATTTCTTGTCAGAGGGCACAATGCAAATAATGAAAAAATATATTTTTGACCGTGATCCTAACGTGCTTTGCGCAGTGGGTAGTCACGAGTTTTCGCATCTCGTTCAGTGTGGCGGTGTGGAGAAAATGCCGTTCAGTGAGCGTAAAAAGATTGTAAGTGATTTCTGGATACACGATATCCATTATACATCAAGAGACGTAAAGGATAAGGTTATTTGCGTAGTTCTTGATAATGCTCACGGTAAGTATCTTGATTGCGAGGTTGAAAAATTAAGGGCGGACGTTGAGCGCGCAAGAAAGGAAAATAAGATAATTCTTATCTTCCAGCACGAGCCCGTTTCAACAGGAAATATTGAAGAACAGAATCAGCCCACCTTGTACGAAGCATACATTCCACGTGCTAACTTCTATGACGGTCACTTTATTTTCTCAAAGGGTAAGGAAATGTGTGAAGCCGATAAAGCTATGTACGAAATTATGAAGAATAGCACAGACGTAATAAAGGGCATATTCTGCGGTCATTTGCACAGCCTTTTTTATAACGAGGTTACCTTTGAAACTGAAGACGGCGTAAAGAAAATTCCCCAATACACCTGCATAGGCAATACGTATTTTGCTTACAAGGGCGTTGTAACAAGAATTTTTGTTAAATAAGGAAAGGATAAACGAAATGTTCAAAAAGTTAAGAAAAAAGATATTCTATTCACAGGGCAAAATGCCGCTTAATCAGATTACTCCCAATCCTTATTACACCCATTATATGCTTCCCAAAACAGGACAGGCAATATTTGAAACTACAATAAATACCGATTTAGGCGGCGAAACCGTTGAAATAGCCGTAGCAAACGATATTCATATTAACTATTTCACTAAAGCGGATGAAGCTAATGAAGAGCTTATGCTTACCAAGAAGTGCCGTGCTTATAATGCTGACGGTGCAGTTGTTCCTTCACTTGTCGGTGCAATGGACGTAGGTGAGTTTGCCGACCAGATGGTGCTTGCAGGTGACGTGCTTGACTTTATGTCAGAGGGCACAAAGGAGTATGCAAAAAAATATATTTTCGACCGTAATCCTAAGGTGCTTGGCGCAGTTGGCTGTCACGATTACGCTTATCAGGTGCAGACGGGTGTCGGTGATAAAACAAGCGATGAATACCGTATGGGCCTGTTAAACGAATTCTGGATACACGATATTCACTATACCGCACGTGACGTTAAAAATAAAGTTATTTGCGTAGTTCTTGATAACTCGTTGGGTACGTATTATAAAGGAAATGCTGAAAAGCTTAAGGTAGAGGTTGAGCGCGCAAGAAAGGAAAACAAGATAATCCTTCTCTTCCAGCACGAGCCTGTTTCAACAGGCGTTGAAGCCGATGAATGTGTTAATCCCTATTATGATGCTTATAACGGAAAACGCAATTTTTATAGCGGTCCGTTAGTGTTTACAAAAGCAAAGGAAATGAAAGAAGAGGATAAGCTTATGTACGAGGTGTTAAAGGAAAGCACCGACGTAATAAAGGGGATATTCTGCGGTCACTTCCACAGCCTTTTCTATAACGAGCTTACTTTTGAAACAGAGCAGGGCAAGAAGGTAATACCTCAGTACACTTGCGTAGGCAATACGTACTTTGGCTATCACGGTGTTGTAACAAGAGTGTTTGTTAAATAATAAAGCAAAAAAGCACATAGTATCGTTTGATGCTATGTGTTTTTGCTTGCAAAGCACGTTCTTTTATAGTAAAATATGGGTATAACTTTTATGTGAGGTTAAATATATGGCTGATTACAGGAAGGTTTTTGAGAAAATAGATGCGTTGACTCCTGAATTTATAAAATTCTGGGAGGACGTAGGTAATATAGAAAGTCCCACAAACTACAAAAAAGGCGTGGATGCAGTAGGCAATTATTTTAAGGCATATGCCCAAAAAGAAGGCTGGGACGTTGAGCTTTTTGAGCACAATATCGTAGGAAACGTCGTATGCATTACAATGAACAGTGATTCTGATATAGCACCCATAACATTATCAGGGCACATGGATACTGCACATAAGGTAGGCTCTTTCGGTACGCCTGCGGTAAAAATAGACAGTGAAAATATATACGGGCCGGGTGTTATGGATTGTAAAGGCGGCATTGTTGCGGCAGTAATGGCAATGAAAGCGCTTAAAGAGCAAGGCTTTATAACAAGACCTATTCGCTTGCTTTTGCAAAGTGATGAGGAAAACGTAAGCGCATACAGTAATAAAGCAACCATAAACTACATTTGTGAGAAGGCTTCGGATTCCGTTGCGTTTCTTAATTGCGAAAGCACAAGGGCAAATACTGCGGTTTTGTGGCGCAAGGGTTGCTTAAGGTACAAGGTGACGGTAAAAGGAAAGTCAATTCACGGTTCACGCTGTGCTGAAGGCGGTGTAAGTGCAATTTAGGAAGCCGCATACAAGATACTTAAACTTGAGGAATATCCTAAAGCGGTTGATGGATTAAGCTTTAATTGTGGTTTAATAAACGGTGGTACGCTTGCTAATACCGTTCCTGATATATGTTGTTTTAATGCAGAAATTCGCTACGGCTCGCAGGCTGAACTTGAAAAAGGACAAAAGATATTTGAAGAAATATTAGGAAAAAATTATCTTGAAGGTTCTTCTACCGTGTGGGAGGTTGAATCCTACTGTCCCGCTATGGAAAAGTCTGAAAAGAACTTCGAATTACTCAATAAGATAAATGAAATTTACAAAAAGTGCGATCTGCCAACGCTTACTGCGCGCCAAAGTTTAGGCGGCTCTGATGCAGCGGCGGTTACAGTAAAGGGAATTCCTTGCGTTGATTCAATAGGTGTAGCAGGTGATTACATTCATACGCCTAACGAATACGCAATCCTTGCATCCTTACCGCAGGCGGCAAAACGTATTGCTTCGGTTTGTATGTATATTTGATTAAAGGAGAAAAATTATGTTTGAGTACATTAAAAACTATCCTGTGGTGTACGCAGTAGGTGATGAGTATCAAATAACCGTTATGGCAAAGTGTGAGTTGCTTGCTTCGGTAATTGTTGGGGGGAAGAGATATTTTGATGAATCCAATGGCATAATCCGTTCGGGCAGACATCTTCATAAAATCCCTGTTCCCGTTAAAGAGCTTGATGAAAATAAAAAATATACGCTTGTATTAAGAAAGGTAAATCAGCGTTTGGCGTATCATTCAAAATGCGATGATGAGGTGGAGTTCGATTTTGATTTCGCGCCCGTTGGTGACGGCGAAATAAATATTTATCATATTTGTGACTGCCACGGAAAACAGGAAACACCCATAAAAGCGGCAGAATATATGAAGAATATGGATCTGCTTATTCTTAACGGCGATATGCCTAATGACGTTAATACTCCTGAAGAATTTGATATAATTCATGAGGTTGCAGGCTCAGTTACAAAGGGACGTATTCCTGTTGTTTGCGCGCGCGGCAATCATGACAACCGTGGCAAATGTGCCGAAAATGCGGCAGAATATATGCCTTCTCAAAACGGAAATCTGTTTTACACCTTCAGGGTTGGCTCGCTATGGGGCATCGTGCTTGACAGAGGCGAGGATAGGGCAGATGACCTTCCTATGTACGGCAACGTAGTATGTTTTACGCAGTATCGCCATAAGCAGACCGCATTCCTTGAAAAGATAGTTGAAACAGGCGAATATAAGGCTGAAGGTATCACAAAGCGCATTGTTGTTTGCCATACGCCTTTTATGTATGCATATAGTGCGCCCTTTGACGTTGACAGTGACGTTAACGTAAAATGGTGTGAGCTTTTAAGAGAGCATATTAAGCCGCAGTTTATGCTTTCGGGTCATCACCATACAACTGAAATCGTATATGCAGGCGGCAAGCACGATAAGTTTGGTCAGCCTTGTCCCATAATCTTTGGCTCAAATCCTTGTATGAAACTTGAAAATGAGGATAAATTCATTGGCTGCGGTATAAGGTTTTGTGATGATTCTATTGAGGTCACATTCAATGACAGTAATCACGAAATTTTTGGAAAAGAAACATTAAAGCCTTAATAAGAATACGTTTTATTATAAGCCAAAAAACAAAACAGACACGCTTGTTAGTGTCTGTTTTTTATTATTATCCAACAAAATGAAGGTCAAGGTCATCGTTTGGAAGAACTACGTTCGGCGGTGTGGAATATCCCTTTACGTCAAGCAATTCACGCTTACCTTCGTAAGGTGCGCCCATTGTGCCGCCTATGTTTTTGCCTACCCAGCAAGAATAAACTTTATCCTTGTATTCGTCAAAACTCAGCTTCAATTTAAAATCAGCCATTTGAGTTTTCTCTCTTTTTTAGTTTTTTTATAGTTATCATTATAGCGGGAATAAGTATAAGCTGAAGAATTATTCCCGGTATAGCTTCTATAAATCCTGACGTAATAAATATCATAAAGGTGAATTTGCCTGTTCCCAATAATAATGTCTGTACAATTCCCCAAATGATTCTTCCGCCAATCATTGAAACGATAAGGCTTAAATAAAGCCATAAAACACCTTTGTTTTCTTTGTTGATAAGACCTACTATAAGTCCGTATGCGGCAAGTTCAAACGCCATTGATACAGCCTTAGGAAACATTATCGGTGCAGAAAAGATGAGCGACCTTAAAATTGGCAGAATAAAGCCTACTATAAGTCCGTATTTCCACGAGCAGATAAGTCCGCACAGGAATACGGGAAAATGCATAGGTAAAAGCATATTTCCAATTTCGGGTATTTGTCCTGTGAAAAATGGAAGCACCATACCTATTGCAATAAACATTGCAGATAATGTCAATCTTTTTGTATTTTTCATTGTTTTAACCTCTTAATGAGAGTTCTGGATTTTCGAAATATTCGCAGTCAAACGGAAGCGGCCGTTCAACATGAGTTGTCATATTGTATGTGATACCTGTTTCACTGCTTCTTTCTATTCCTGAAGCAGCTTCAAGAACGTGAGTGCATATATCACCGTCACATCGCGCTTTCCTGCCGGCAAGGTGCGCATACATTGCTTCTGCTGCGCCGTATCCCCTTAAATTATCGCCATAAATGGCAAATGGCGAGGTTATAATACTTTCTTTTTCTTCCTTGTTGTATATATGGATAATGTTTTCAAATTCGTTTGGATCGCCTAAATCAATATATCCGTCAGTACAATTTTAAACTCTATTTTTGAATACCCCTAATGACCGAGAATACCTTGCTGCACGGGAGAGTTTCTTGTGGTAATTTCGGGATGGCGGCGCTCAAGGATAGCCTTTGAAATTTCAATATCCTCAATTGCTTCCAATGCGCTTCCCGCACCAACTGTTACCATATCACAGTCACGGATAGCGTTCCATGAGAACGTAAAACCAACGTAAGGGGTGCATCTTCCTGCCGCCATAGGCTTAATGGTCATAACAGGGTGCTTTGCTTTGTGAATAATACGTGCAACGCTTTCAATTTCGATCTGCATTAAAAAGCCCATGCAGTTAAATATCTGAATGTAGGTTTCAACGTCATATTCGTTCATATCGGCATATTGAATTACCTCAGGCATGTGTGCACCAAGTCCGGGGATAAGTCCTTCATCACGAATCATAGAAAGGTAATCGGAAATTCTTGGAATTTCTTGCTTATGCTTATCTAACAATTTTTCAACAGATGAATGAAAGATAAGCGAATAAGTTGAGCCTGCTTCTCGGCTTCTTTTTATTATTTTGCGTGATTCGCATCTGCCTTCAAAAGAATCGTCAACGTTAAGCACGGGCGTATCAACGATGATGATCTTTTTGCCTAATTTATCTTCCGTGTATTTAATCGCATCAAGACCTAATGGTGTGCGGCTTATGGGGCCCATAATAGTATCAACGCCTCTGTCAAGATAAGCTTTAAATACGGGGAAGAAGTCTTCGGGTTTTTGATATTTTTCTTTTATTCCTGCATCAGCGGCACGTCCTGTGTGACTATAACCGAAAAGCCAGTTAATGCCCATAATCATTCTTGAAACGGAAATACCGCCAACTGTTGTGCGTGGGAAAAGGTCTTCGTTAGTTATAATATTGCTCATTTTGTCAAATCCTCCTTACGTTTTACAGCTAAATTATACAGCATTTGCTCGCTGCTTGCCATAAGTAATGGTGACATAAATATTGACAAAACCGACTTTTTGTGATAGTCTTTTCTTGAGGTGATTATATGGATTTCAGACATTGCAGTAAGGCGACAAAACCCTTTCGTGCATGTAAAAGCCATGCCCACAATTTTTGGGAAATGATATATCAGTGTTCCGGAAAAACGCGCGCAAAAGCAGGGGATTCGGAGTTTGATATGGCAGAGGGCGATATATTGGTTGTTCCACCTAACACGTTTCATATAAGCGAATCGGATGAGTATATTACGGATATGTGGATTTCATTTGAAAAATATGATTTTCCGCCATTTCCCTTTGTTGTAAAGGATGAAAACGGCGATATTAAAAAACTGTTTGAGGTCATATATAATATTAGCAAAGAGGATAAAAACGGTCAAGAGTATATTACACAAAACCTTTTTGAAGTCATCTGTCTTTTTGTTAAAAAAGCATACAACGAAAAGGATACACCCGATATAATCGGTATTGTAAAAAGAAAATTAGAAGAGAACGTTGATAACAGTGAGTTTGACGTAACGGGGTATATTGTATCTTTAGGCTATAATCCCGATTATTTTCGCAGAATGTTTAAATCCTATACTGCTTTTTCACCGTTCGTATATTTAAATAATCTTCGAATGAAAAAGGCAGAAAAACTGCTTTTGGCTAATCCGTTTTTCAGCATAAGCGAAATTGCAAGCCTTTGCGGATTTGAGGATAGCTTGTATTTTTCCACTTGCTTTAAAAAATATACGGGAATATCTCCTTCACAATATAAAAAGGGCTCGTATATTTAGACACAAAATGCAACTGTGTATAACATAAATTGCTATTGATTTTCATTTTTTGTTATGATATACTCATTTTAAATTAACGTATGGGGGATTTATATGTTAACAAAGCAAGGTATTATTGATGCATTAAAGCAATTAGGCTTAAATGAAGGGGATATATGCCTTTTTCATTCAAGTTACAAAAGTCTTGGCCCCGTAGAAGGCGGTGCTGAAACGGTAATTAGCGCGTTTGAAAACGTAATAGGTAAGGAAGGTACTCTTGTAGTGCCCACGTTAAGCATTGTTGATTTTAGCAATAGCTATAAAACGTGGTATATGGATAAGCCAAGTGACGTAGGTTATCTTACTGAATATTTCAGAAAGCAGATGTACGTATACCGTTCCAACAGTCCAACACATTCGGTTGCGGCAAGGGGAAAGCTTGCTTATGAATTGACGTATCAGCACGGTTGGGGTGAGCCTCGCTTTACACCGTTTGGTGATTATCCCTTCTCCGAAACGTCACCGTGGGAGAAGATGGAGCAGCTTAACGCCAAGGTTGTGTTTATTGGTGTAACGATGCGCTATAATACGATGAAGCATCTTATTGAAGCCAAGATGATACATCATTTTCTTTCATTGATAAAAGATGAAAAGAAAAGAGAAGAACATAAAAATAAGCTCAGGAAATTCGGTTCAACGGAAGGCTGTTGGCCATTTTACTTTGGCGAAGGTATGCAGGCGCGCCTTGAGGAAATGGGACTAATTTCGCATGTAAAATGCGGCGAAGCAGAGCTTTTGATGTTTGAGGCAAAAAAGACCAATGCGGAAACCTTGAATATATTGATAAACGACTATAAAAATTGGTTCAACGAAGATACTTGTGCATGGATTGAAGAGTGTCTTAATGCATAAAAGTAAAAAACATTTCTCTTTCGAGAAATGTTTTTTTGTTTCTTAATCTTCAACACCTGCGATAACGCCGACGTTATTTAAAATGTATTTGGGACGGTAGGGGAATTTTTCTAAATCGTTTATGCTTGTAACGCCTGAAAGCACCAACACGGTATCCATTTCGGTTTCAATACCGGCAATGATATCGGTATCCATTCTGTCACCGATAATTGCCGCATCAATACGGTGGCACCCAAGCTTTTTAAGTGCGTGGCGCATCATAAGGGGGTTAGGCTTGCCTATGTAGTAAGCTTTTCTTCCCGTGGTAAGCTCAATAGGTGAAATAAGTGCACGGCAGGCAGGGATTATACCGTTTTCCGAAGGGTCGGTAAGATCGCTGTTCGTGCCTATAAGCTTTGCGCCGTTCATAACAAGGCGCGAGGCTTTTTCTATTTGCTCGTAATTAAGCGATTTTGTTGCACCGAAAACAACGTAATCGGGATTGATATCGTTCATTGAAAAACCGGCTTCATACATTGCGTATGTAAGACCCGGCTCACCGATAACGTAGGCACTGCCATTGGGGCATTGGTTTTGTAAGAACATTGCGGTTGCCTGTGCGCTTGTGTAAAAATGCTCTTCACCAACGTTTAAGCCCATTCTTCCAAGCTTTTGCGCTAATTCTCGAGGTGAACGGCCTGAACCGTTTGTTAAAAACAAATACTGCTTGCCATTGTTTTCAAGCCAATCAATAAATTCTTTAACGTGTGGAATAAGCTCGTTACCGTGATAGATAACACCGTCCATATCGCATATAAAATTCTTTTTGCTTCTTAATAGTGAAAGATCCATATCGTTCATTCCTTTGTTGTTTTGTTAAATGTATTATAACATAAAATAATTTTGTTGTATACAGCTTTTAGTATTGACAACGATTGTTTTAAAATGGTATAATTTCGCTATATCTTGGGAGGAATATATTGGAGAACTATATATGAAGCAACTTAAAGTTAAAGAAATGCGCTATCTTGACAAAACAGGAAAGATAGGTAATATATTTGTTGATGATGAATTCGGAATAACTGTGCATGATGTTGTTCTTGATCTTGGTATAGGTGAGGAAATTACCGTTGGTCACGTGTCTGATCTTCATTATAATTATTGCAATCAGCAGGATTTTGATGAAAACGATCCTGTACTGATGAGTTCGTACAAGTACAGAGAATGGCTTGCTAATGCCGAAACGGTACCTCACGGAAGAAAGTGCTTTGCAGCGCTTGAGGGTTGTGATCAGCTTGTTTTGAACGGTGATACCCTTGATTTCCTTTCAAAAGGCGCAATGGAAATAATGGATAAAGAGGTTTGGGAAAAATATCCCGATGTTATTGCAACTGTTGGCGGGCACGAGCTTTGTCGTAAAATGCAAGGAAAGGTCGAAGAAATACTTACATATAAGCAAAGACAGGATATGCTGAAGGAATATTGGCGTCACAACATTTTTTACGTATCAAAATTGCTTAAAAATAAGGTGCTTGTTATAGGCGTTTGCAATGACCTTTCTATAATAAACGAATACCAAGTAGAATGTCTTAAAAAGGATATTGCTCTTGCAAAAGAAAAAAACTATAAGATAATTATGTTTATGCATGAGCCGATAAGAACGATGAATCCGTTAGAGTCAGAAGTAGGAAAGGAATGGATTCTCATACCTGACAGCGATACAAGCGGATTTCCCATAAATTTTGAAACAGGCGAATGGGATGTGGACGGTAAACACAAGTTTATATTTGGTGCTGAATGCTGTAGTGATAAAGCAAAGGAATTTTATTCACTTATAGTAAATAATGCTGATTACGTAAAAGGTGTATTTGTCGGTCACCGCCATAGCGAGATTTATCTTGAAATTTCAGCAAAGAATTCCGATGGAACACCCAACGTTATTCCACAGTATATAAAAACCGCTTCAGCATATTGCGGCGGTATGATAATGCGAATATTTATAAAGTAAAAGGAGAGTTGCTATGAATAAAAGAATGGACAGATCAAAGCTTAATATTGGTGCATATTTCTTAAAGCCCTGTGCCAATACCGAACAACACGTTAAGGAATGCAGAGAATGCGGTATAGATTTTATTGTTTGTATGCAGTATGATCATAAAACGCTTGATCTTTTTGAAAAATACGGTCTTGGTGCGGTAGTTGAAGAGGTATTCCCGCATTGGTGGGGTGGAAACGGTGATAATGCAGGCACAATGGCTGCCGAGGTTCCTGTTTCTGTTTATGATGAAGCACGTAAAAACTTTAAGGATCATCCTGCAATTTGGGGTATCGATATAGCTGATGAACCATCTGCACACGATTTTAAACAGTGCGGAATTCTTTGGGATAGGGTAGAAAAGCATTTTGAAAATCAGTTTGCATACCTTAACCTCTATCCTAACTATGCATCGTTTGCGAAGAATAATGCTGAAGAAACCATAAATCAGCTTGGTACCAAAACGTATCAGGAGCATATTGATAAATATTGCGAAAACGTAGGCGCTGATTACATCAGCTACGATTTTTATCCCTATTCATATGAAAACTGCAGTGTTGGTAAGATGTACGAAAACCTTCGCATCGTTGCGGAGGCTTGCTTAAGGTCAGGAAGAAGCCTTTGGATAATTCCTCAGGTAAACACACTTAAGCCCGAACTTATTATGTCCGAAAACCATTTGCGTTTTCAGGCGTTTGCATCAATGGCATTTGGTGCAGAAAACATTACGTGGGCGTGCTATTCTGTGGGTTGGTGGCACTATAACGTTCTTGATGAAGAGGGTAATAAGACCATTCAGTACGATAAGCTTAAAAAAGTTAATGCTGAAATTAAAGCTATTGCCGAGCCGTATATGAAGTATATGAGAAGAGCAACGCATTTTGTTGGCTTTAAGGCAGATGATCCTGAACTTGAGGATGTAAATGCAACACCTGTTGAAGTATTAAACACAGGCGTGTTCAATAATCTTAAGGCAGAAGAAAAGATAGTTGTAGGTCAGATGTATTCACGTTCTGAGCACGGCAAGTATGCACTTATGGTGTGTGCGGCAGACGATTCTTATGATGAACACAATAAGGAATATTATCTCACCTTTGATGTTAATGAGCGTAACGTTAAGGTAACAGGTAATACATATCCCCTTGAAAACACAGGCGAGGGCAGTTACAGGATCAAGATTAAATCATGTCAGGGTATCCTTATAGAGGCTGAATAATACTAAAAAACGAGTTCGGTACCGAACTCGTTTTTGTAAGCGAAGGAGTATAAAATGTTAGAATCAATTAGTTTTGAACTTTTAAAGACTTGGTGCGACAGGCTTTGTGGGCTTCAGATAACTGATAAAAAAAGTAAAGGCTTGTTTGGCGGGATTTTGTGCGAAAGCTGTGGATATATTCACGGCAGATGTGCTGATGCTATCTATCCTATGATAACCATGTATAAAAAGACGGGGGACAGCAAGTATCTTGATTGCGCTGAAGCTCTTTTTACGTGGCAGAAAAATAACGTAAGAAAAAGCAACAGCTTAAATATTAACGATTCATTTAACGTGTGGTACGGTGTAAGTGAATTTTATCAGCTTATGCTTGGTATGACACTTTATGAGTTTGAAGACGTATTGCCTGAAAATACGTATAAAACGTGGTATGCCGACTTTTTAAGCATGACAAATGTAATATACAAGCATCCTGTTTTTACTTCGCCTCGTGCTGCGGCAAACTACATCGTAACGTATTTAACTTCTCTTGCAATGGCGTATAAGCTTACAGGTGAAGAACGCTTTAAAGAAGAAGCCATATCAATGGAAGAAAACGTTTTAAACTACGTTACCGAGGACGGACATATATACGGTGAGATGACCGGCCGTGAATGTAATGAAAACGGACACAAAAATATTGACCTTGGATATAACGTTGAAGAATCAATAGGTAATCTTGCCATTTATGCAAAATTTCTTGAACGTGAAAACGTATTTAAACTTTGCGTAGAATTGATGAGGAATTCTGCTGAATTTATGTTGCCCGACGGTGCGTGGGATAATTCTTGGGGTAACCGCGCTGTTAAATGGACGTATTACGGAAGCAGGACGTCTGACGGTGCACAGGTTGCATTCAGGGTGCTTGCCGATTCTGATCCAATGTTTTATGAAATGTGCCTGCGCAATACTTTACTTATGAAGGAGATGACGGTTGACGGCTTACTTATGGGCGGAAAAATGTATAAGCAGGCAGATATGCTTGAATGTGCCCATCACACCTTTGTGCACGCCAAGTCACTTGCATATATTGTAAATCATCCCTTTGAAAAGTGCGAAAGAACGTCTATTCCGCAAGATAGTGAATTTGGGCTTAAAGAACTTAAAAGTGCAGGAGTAACCCTTGCTTCTATTGGTGATTTTAGGGCAACCGTTACTGCTACAAGTTTGGCATTCCCCAGAAATCTTACTTTAAGCGGTGGTAGTATTTCGTGCTTGTATAATAAAAACTACGGTGTATTATTAACGTCAACTGCACGTAATTTTTCCCTTATTGAGCCTACGAATATGCAGGTTCCCTTTCAGTATGGCGACATCTGTCAGACACTTCGCATAGAAGATAACGGTTATACCTCAATGCTTTGTGTTAATAATGAAGTAAAACACGGTGATAATACTTATACGGTAACAGGAAAACTTACGAAGGAAAACGGAGAAACCTCAAGCGATTACGAGCTTTCGTATGAGTTTTTAAAGGATACGGTGATTATAAAAGGCAAGGGAAAGGGCAAGCTATTCGTTCCCGTTGTATGCGATTTTGATAAAAAAACTGAAACTTCCGAAAACACCGTTTCGTTTGATAATGTTACAGTATCATCTAATAAAAAATTACTGTTCAAGGAAGGATATCATAGGGAAAGAATTTTCCATACCACAGGCGGCTTTGCGGCTTTACCGTTGTACGTAGAGCTTTCGGAAAATGAAACGGCAGAAATTTCAATAAAAGTGTCTTGCTGATTTGACAATTATACCGACATTTGATATAATTATACATATATATTTTTAATTTTAGGAGAACACTATGAAAGAAACAAGAATAGAAACCAAATGCATTCAGGCGGGTTATGTTCCCGGTAACGGTGAGCCCAGACAGATTCCTATTATTCAGAGCACTACATTTAAGTATGATACAAGCGAAGATATGGGTAAGCTTTTTGACCTTGAAGCAAGCGGATATTTTTATACAAGATTACAGAATCCCACCAACGATTACGTTGCAAATAAAATAGCGGCACTTGAGGGCGGTACGGCGGCAATGCTTACCTCTTCAGGTCAAGCGGCTAACTTTTATGCAATATTCAATATTGCTTCCTGCGGTGACCACGTTGTGTGCGCATCTACCGTTTACGGCGGTACTTTTAACCTGTTCTCCGTTACTATGAAAAGAATGGGCATTGAATTTACTTTCGTTTCGCCTTATTGCAGCGATGAAGAGCTTGAAAGCGCATTCAGACCTAATACTAAGGCAGTATTTGGTGAAACTATTGCTAACCCTGCACTTGTAGTGCTTGATATAGAGCGCTTTGCAAATGCGGCACATATCCACGGTGTTCCGCTTATTATCGACAATACGTTTGCAACACCGTTCCTTTGTCGACCTTTTGAATTCGGTGCAGATATTGTTACACATTCAACCACAAAGTATATGGATGGTCACGGTGCCGCGGTAGGTGGATGTATCGTAGACAGCGGAAAGTTTGATTGGACAAAGTATCCCGATAAATTCCCCGGACTTTGCACACCTGATGATAGCTATCACGGTGTAACTTATACCGAGCGCTTTGGTCTTGCAGGTGCGTTTATTACAAAGGCAACTGCACAGCTTATGCGTGACTTTGGCTCAATTCAGTCACCCCAGAATGCATTCCTTTTAAATCTTGGCCTTGAAAGCTTACACGTAAGAATGGAAAGACATTCACAGAACGCACTTAAGATAGCACAGTTTCTTTCAACTCATCCTATGATTTCGTGGGTAAAATACTCCGGTCTTGAGGGTGATAAGGATTATGCTCTTGCAATGAAGTATCTTCCCAAGGGGCAGTGCGGTGTAGTAAGCTTTGGCGTAAAGGGTGGCAGAAAAGCGGCAGAAGCATTTATGAAGGAATTAAAGCTCTGCTCAATCGAAACTCACGTTGCCGATGCACGTACGTGTTGCTTGCATCCTGCTTCAGCAACACACCGTCAGATGAATGATGAGGAGCTTGTTGCTGCGGGTGTTTCACCTGATCTTGTAAGGCTTTCGGTTGGTATTGAGAATGCAGATGATCTTATTGGCGATATCGATCAAGCACTTAATGCTTTAAAATAAGGAGAATTATAATGCCCATAAAAATACCCAATGCGCTTCCTGCAACGGAAACGCTGTTGAGTGAAAATATATTCGTAATGACGGAGACCCGTGCGCTTTCACAGGATATAAGACCGCTTAAGATATTACTTTTAAATCTTATGCCCACAAAGGTTGAAACCGAAACACAACTTGCACGTCTTTTGGGTAATACTCCATTGCAGGTTGAGCTTGAGCTTATCCATACAAGCACGCACAAATCCAAAAACGTGTCGCAGGAGCATCTTCTTGCGTTTTACAAAACGTTCTATGACATAAAGCATAAGCACTATGACGGTATGATAATAACAGGTGCGCCTGTTGAAAAAATGCCGTTTGAAGAGGTTTCATATTGGGATGAACTTTGTGAGATAATGGAATGGACAAAAACACACGTTACAAGCACGTTCCATATTTGCTGGGGCGCACAGGCAGGCCTTTATTACCATTACGGTATCAATAAATATCCCCTTAATGAAAAAATGTTCGGTGTATTTCCCCATAAGGTTGAAAGGCGTACCTCGATGCTTTTCAG
>JAZQTV010000075.1:0-27157 GCA_045630945.1 Clostridia bacterium | reverse complement strand
AGTCAGCCTGTTAATAATACCAAACTTGTTCTTTTTTGTCAACCACTTTTTTATCTTTTTTTAAAGATTTTTTTAGTCGGCTTTTTTGAACAATTTTGCTTCGCCTTCTTCTCTTAAGGCTTGCTCATTATATTACTCTTTCTTCTTTTTGTCTACCACTTTTTTGTGAACTTTTTATGAACGAAACACGGTTTTCAAAATATACGGGATATGCCGATTATATGCCACAATATATAGTTTTTTTCGATAAAAAAATTTTTTGAAGAATTTAAAAAAGTTTTGTTTTTTTCCTTGACAGCGACAAAATTTGCTATATATACAATATATGTGTACCAAACCTAAATATTGACATTAAAATTTTTATGTGATAAAATTACAAAAAAATATTGGAGAAAAAATTTTATGTTTATCGACATTCACACCCACTGTTACAGAAGAAAACCTCCCGTTTACTCATTTTCTACCCCCGATGAGCTTATAAGACGTTACGATAAAATGAAGGTTGATATGGCCGTTATTCTGCCGATAGTGAACCCCGAAATATATATGCCCCAGTCCAACGAGGAGGTTCTTGAAATTTGTGAAGACCACCCCGACCGTTTTATTCCTTATTGTAATATAGACCCCCGAATTATGACAAATTCGCCCTTTGCAAAAATTGAGCACGTGCTTGAGCATTATAAGAACGTTGGCTGCAAGGGTATTGGCGAAATTATGCCCGCCCTTGATCTTGTCGATCCACTGATGCAAAACCTGTTCCGCGCGGCAGAGGTTGCAGACCTGCCTGTTGTGTACGACGGCTCAGCACAACGTCACGGAGATTTTGGTGTATACGACGACCCCGGATTGCCCATGCTTGAATATTCGCTTCTCGCATTCCCCAACCTTAAAATTTTCGGTCACGGGCCTGTGTTCTGGTGCGAAATCGCAAAGCTTTCAACCGTTGGCGCACGTGCAGCATTTATGAAGCCATGGGGCGGTCAGGTGTATAAATTTGACGAAGGACCTATACTTGAAGAAGGCACGGTGCCCAAGTTGTTTAGAAAATACCCTAACCTTATGGGCGATCTTTCTGACGGAACCTGCTTTAGAGCAATCAATCGCGACCACGAATACGGTCCCCGTTTCTTAAGCGAATTTGAAGACCGACTTTTCTTCGGAACGGACATGATGAGCGAAAATATGCCCGTTCGCCTTGACGGTTTGCTTATTTCGTGGAAAGAGCAGGGCAAGATAAGTGAAACCACCTTCAACAAAATCGCCTACAAAAACGCAGAAAAGCTGTTAGGTCTTTAATAAAATCGACAATCCGCCGTTTTTAGCGGCGGATTTTTATTATTTTTCTTAAATTTAATTTTTTCTGTTGACAGCATGCTTATTTTTTGTTATAATCCACATTGTTAATTTAATACGTGGAGAGATGTCCGAGTGGTTTATGGAGCTGGTCTTGAAAACCAGTGATACCGAAAGGTACCGTAGGTTCGAATCCTATTCTCTCCGCCAATTATTCGGAGACATACCCAAGTTGGCCGAAGGGGCGCCCCTGCTAAGGGTGTAGGTCGGGAGTTACCGGCGCGAGAGTTCAAATCTCTCTGTCTCCGCCAGCAAAAAGCGCACTTTTGTCCACCAAGACAAAGGTGCGCTTTTTGAATGATGTTTGCCTTCGGCAAATGATGTTGGCTTCGCCGAATGATGACGGCTACGTCTAATGATGTGTGCCTGCGGGCACATAGGGGCAAACATCGCATCATTGCGTAACGAAGTGGAGCAACATCATTTTGAGCGAAGCGAAAAACATCATATCGCCGCAGGCGATGCATCATTTTACGAACAACCGGTTTTATGGTATAATAGAATTACAAAAAATTAAAGGAGGCATTTTCTATGAAAATATTTAATCCCGCAGACTGTAAGGAACCACCTCGAGCCGATATGTTTTTACCTGATTTTTTAAAATATTTTGGTTTTTTTCTGGATGCTGTAGCAATAGTATTCTTAGTTGCAACATTTATTACACAAAATTGGGAATTAATTATAGGAGCGCTTATTTGTGGAGGGCTTGGTGTCGCAGCATGGCTTTGTTGGAAAAATCAGACCGTTCGTATCATTGATGAGGATCGCTTTGAATACACTACTTTTTTAGGAAAAATGACCGTATATAATTTCTCCGATATAAAGGCTTTGCGTGTCAATCAAGATTCCATGACATTGATTTTAACAAATGGAAAAGTACATATAGAATCTATGGTACATATGTCACAAGCTCTTGCCGACAAAATAGATCAATCAATCGAAAAAACAAGTAGTAATTAAAAAGTTTTGTATCAAAATTACGGCTTATAGCCAGCAAAAACAGAACATTTGTCAGTAGACAAATGTTCTGTTTTTGTTTATTCAGGCCGTAGACTTGGCATATCATCAGCCGCTTTCTCAACTATTCGCTGTGCCGTTGCGGTATCGCCCTTTTGAGCTGCATAATGAAGACGATTTATTTGGAAAACGCGATTTTGAACAGTCAATGAAACGAATCCGCAGACCCAAAGGAATAATCGCAAAATTGTTAGGATTGTTATTTTTTATTGCATTTCAAAATACGCCGTGTTATAATTATTTGGCGATATATAGCGAGGTATAAAAATGAAATTATTGAACGTTGCAAAATTAAAAAACAACATTGAAGAAATAGCAAAATACGATTTTGATAATCAAAAGGTGTTTGGTTCGGCATATTTCGTGATGCAAAACGGAGAAACGGTTTATGAAAACTGCTTTGGAACGGTTTCGGTGAGCGGTGCGCCCGTTACTTCGAGCACCGTTTTCAGACTTGCTTCAATGACCAAACCCATAACGGGTATTGCGGTGCTTTTGCTCAAGGAACGGGAACTTATCGATTTAGACGATCCCGTTACGAAATATCTTCCTGAATTTAAGGGTATTCACGTTGTGGAATACGATGGCGCAGCTTTATCGGATAAGGGAATTACACCTGTAATGCCCACTATACGTCACATGCTTACGCACACCTCGGGAATAGGAAGCGAGCAGTTTAAGCTTAACAAACTTACCGCAGAGGATAAACAAACCGTTGATGCATCGATTAAATTCTACATTGAAAACGGTCTTGACTTTGTGCCGGGAACACGTTTAATGTACAGCCCCACAGGCGCATTTGATGTTTTAACAAAAATTATTGAAACGGTAAGCGGTACTGATTATCTTTCGTTTCTTGAAAATGAAATTTTTAAGCCATTAGGTATGAATGATACCACCTTTATCCCCACCGATGAGCAATGGGCGCGAATGATAACAATGCACAACAAGGAAAACGGAGTAAGTATTGACGCACCCTCGTTTGACGGTTGCGTTTTCGTAAATTTTCCTTGCACCCATTTCCTTGGCGGCGCAGGCCTTGTTTCCACCCTAAGCGATTATTCCAAATTCGCCGCATTTTTGCTTAACGGAGGAAAGGGTTTATTAAAGCCTGAAACCTTTAAAGAATACAGAACCCCGCAGATACCGCATTCACTTGCAGACGGAAACGAAACCTGGGGTTTAAGCGTGCGTGTAATACACAAGGAAGAATACGGCGTTCTGCCCGTAGGCACTTACGGTTGGAGCGGTGCATTCGGTACGCATTTCTTTATTGATCCCGTCAACAATATTGCCGCAGTATTCCTGAAAAACTCTTATTTTGACGGCGGCGCGGCAAACGAATCGGCACGAATGTTTGAAAAAGCAGTTGAATCTGCATTTATATAAGGAGGAAAAGCTATGAATCCATTATTACCCGATGATTGTTTCGTTCCCGACGTAGAAGCACGCGTAATGCCCGACGGCAAACTATATATGTACGGTTCATGGGACGTTTCGGGGCGCGGCGATTACTGCGGCCGCGTTCATCACCTGTTTTCTACCACGGATATGGAAAATTGGACCGACCACGGTGTTATATTTAGAAACGACGAAAGCTTTTGCGGTATGCCCTGGAGCCCCCAAAGTCCGTTATACGCCCCCGACGCCATTGAAAAAGACGGAAAATACTATCTTTACGTTTGCGGAAGCAAAAACGAAGAGGGCGTTGCCGTAGCAGATACCCCCTGTGGACCTTTCGCACCTGCAGAAAAAATCGAGCTTGTAGATGGCGACGGAATCGATCCTGCCGTATTTGTCGACGATGACGGACAAGGTTATTTATTCTGGGGTCAGTTTTCCCTGCGCGGCGCTAAATTAAGCGAGGATATGAAGTCCATAATCCCCCAAACGCTTGCAAAGGATTTATTAACCGAATGGGAGCACGGCTTCCACGAGGGCGCAAGCATCAGAAAACGCGGTAACAAATATTATATGATATATACCGATATTTCACGCGGAAAAGCTACCTCAATGGGATACGCTATGGCGGATTCACCTTTAGGCCCTTATAAAAAATGCGGTATTATTATCGACAACATATACTGCGATCCGCAAACGTGGAACGACCACGGTTCGATACAGGAATTTAACGGTCAATGGTACGTGTTCTATCACCGTTCTTCACAGAACAAGGGCACCTGCCGCCGTGTTTGCGCCGAGCCTATCTTTTTTGACGAAAACGGATTGATTAAAGAGGTTATACAGACCTCACAAGGTGCATCAAAGCCTATTGATGCGTTTAAGCCTATTCCCGCAAGATGCGCCTGCCGCCTTATGCAAAGCGCATATGTTGCCTTTAACGGTGAGCGTGAGGTGCTTGTTTCCACAGGCAACAACCATTGGGGTGTAAAGGATTGGGCAGAGTACAGATACCTTGATTTTGGCGAAGGAAATATATCTGCCTTTAATTTCTGCGTTTCAGGAAAGGGCAAGATTACTGTAATCTGTGAGGACAACAATGAAATTTGCTCATTGGAATTCGACACCGCAGATTACACCTACGTAAGCGCGCCTGCAAACAATTTAACGGGCGTTCATCCCATATGGATTTTCCTTGATGGCGAATTTACTGCCTCGGAATTTTATTTTTCAAAGAAACAGTGATAAAAAATGGTGGCTTAACAAGCCACCATTTTACAGTCTGCCGACAAAGTCTTAAGACTGTCAGAGTTCGAGAAACCCTTGCAAGCCAAGGCGCAGAGATTGCAAAAGAGGGAGTTTACAAAGACGTAAATGACCGAATTTTGCAAGCAAACTGCAACGAAGGAAATAAACCCCTGTGATAAATCGCAGGGGTTTATGTTTGTAAGGTTTTGTCGGTGCTATGAAAAAAATGGTGGCTTCACAAGCCACCATTTTATTATTTCTTTAAAATATCGTCATACTGCGCTTTATCCTTATTGCGACGGTAAAGCACAAAACGGGTTCCTATTATCTGCACACTTTCGCTGTTTGTTTCCTCTGCCAATTCAAACGCGGCTTCCCTTGCGGTAAGGGGGGCGTTTTCAAGCACACGCATTTTGATAAGTTCACGCGCGTTAAGCGCATCGGAAACCTGCTGAACAAGGTTTTCGTTTATACCGTCCTTACCTATCTGAAGTATAGTATCCATTTTATTTGCCGCACCGCGTAACGCCGCGCGCTGTTTACTTGTAAGCATTAAATTCATTCCTTTTTTGTTTTTTATGATTTTACACTTTTTTTCGTCAGCCGTCAACCTGATTATACAAAAAACCTATTTATTACAAAAATATTACATTGACATTTGACGTCTCATAATATATAATGTATATAAAGATATAATTTTAAGGAGGCACCGTTTTTATGAAAAAGTTTTTTTCAGAATTCTTTCTCGACCCCGTTTATCACGCACTTACTACCGTTATATTAGGTATTCTTGTAGTTGTTTTCCACAAGCTTATACTTGACATTGCGTGTATTATTCTTGGTGCCATACTTGCATTGATTGGCATTATCAACATTATTAAATATTTCCGCCTTCAAGGCGAAGCCAAATACAACCTGTTATCAGGTCTTATCTTCGGTGCACTTGGCGCTTCCATTATTATTTCGCCCGATGCGCTTGAAGGGCTTGCCGCAATTGCATTCGGAATACTTATTCTTTATCATGGAATAGTTAATCTTGAAAACTCAATCAAGCTTAACAAGGACAAGTATAAGTATTGGTACATTGCACTTGTTTTTTCATTACTCACCATTGCCGCAGGCATTACGCTTATCGTGCTTAAGAAAGCTTCTATGCTTCCCCTTGCCGCAGGTATCGTGTTAATAGTTGAGGGTGTACTTAATACTTGGGTTGCAATAAAGGTAAAGAAAACAAATGGTTAAAAGGTTTTTAGCGTGCCTATTGGCAGTATTCCTGTTATTTTCAACAGGCTGTAAAAAGAACGATCCCGACATCCCTACCGGCATTGTAACGCCCATTGAAAAGCTTGCGCTTGTTACTGCGAACATTGAGCTTGAAACGGACTTCGATTACGCTGCCATTTGGGAAGGTATTCTTTACTGTTGTCAGGCAAACAGTATCAATTATAGTTTTTATATGCCCGACGATATGTCGGATACGGCACTTACCGCTCAGTTTGAGCTTGCAATAAACGACGGTGCTTCAATGGTAATTTGTATGGGCGATGAATTTGCTTCTACCATAAAAGCAATGCAGGACAAATACCCCGCTGTTAAATTTGTAGGTATTGATGTTTCCAAAGAAGCCATCGGTGAATTAAAACCTAACACGCATATAGTAATGTTCAGACAGGAGCAAGGTGCATACCTTGCAGGCTACGGTGCAGTTAAGGACGGCTTTATAAAGCTTGCCTATCTTGGCGACCACAAGTCAGAATCATATTCAAGCTACGCTAACGGCTTTATTCAGGGAATAAACGATGCCGCAAAGGAAATGAACGTCAAGGTTGAAGTTGGCGTTGCATATATTTCCGACTTCGCATCCCGCGAGGCAGCTTTCAGTCACGTGGGCAAGTGGTACAGCGAAATGACCGAGCTTGTTATGTTCTGCGCCGACGATCACTTTGTTTCATCCTGCGCGCAACACGCAGTAAACAATATGGCTTATATGATCGGCACTGACGACGACAAGGCTTATCTTGGTGCAAACCTTGATTATAACCCATTCATTACAAGCTGTATCAAGGGTGTTCGCGAGGTTGTTGATACCACCCTTGAAATAGTACTTTCGGGTGGTTGGGATAATCAGCTTGGCGGCAGAACGCTTTATTACGGCTTGCAGAACGGTGCATACATTTATCTGCCCGAATACGAAGCAACGTGGCTTTTCCACGGCTTTACTCTTGATGAATATACGACACTTAAATCAGCCATCGCAAGTGGTACGGTGCTTATTGACGGTGCACAGCTTCCTGCAGTAAATACCGACCTTGTTACCCTTAACGTTTACACACCCGAAATAGTGGAATAACAAAATAAATACCCCCGTAAAAACGGGGGCATTTTTTATCTTACGAACTCAGGTAATCTTTCCATATAATATTCGTTTTTATCACGTATTTTTTCAAAGCTGATAACGGTTTTTTCGGTAAAGTTATCCGTTTCAAACTTGCGGACAAGGCATTCGGCATAATTCATACGGTTAGTGCCGTCAACGCAGGGCGTAAACTCGATTTCATAGGGCGTTTCGGTACGCACGCATTCCATAAGTGAGCCAAAGCGAAGCTTTTCCTCCGTGCCCGTATAGCAGGGCTCGGCAGGCGCATAGCCAACACGGCAATCGGGCAGGTACAGGCGCGAAGTAAAGTTAAGCTTTTCGGTAGCCTTTACCGTATCGATAACCTCAAGGCGATCCTCATACAGCATAAATCTGCGCACCCAGTCATAGCCTTCATTTTCACCTGTTACCTTGTTAAGAATTTCAAGCACCTTAACGTCACCGTCGGAAAATTCCGTTACCGTTAAGCTTTCGTTGGACGGACGGCGTGTAAGGGGAATCTGTGCGCAGGAGATAACGTTATGTCCCACTTCCGAATTAAGCCTTCTGCGTATCCAGCCACGGTCATAATTAACGCTTCCGCTATCCACAACAAGCGGTGTTTCACCGTGAAACACAACAAACTGAGGTCTGCCGTAATGCTGATGCCATTCAGTCATATCCATTGCATCAACGTAAACGGTAAAATCACCGTTTTTAAGCACCGCCATACGGCTATCGGCAAACAGGCGGGTCTTTCTTTCCCTTACAAACGGCAAGGGATAGAAGCTGTTTACAAATTCAACGTCGCCTACCGCATCAAACACGTACGAATCGCCGAATTGCAACGTCTGCCCCTTGGGCGAAGAAAAGTTATATAAGAATTCGTACTGCGTCTTTACGGATTCGGAAAGCTTATCAATAGGCTTAAGACCGTTATATTTAAGGTATAATTCAGCCTCAAGGTAAAGACGGGCAATAAAGTGTGAATAGCTTAAGCTATCTTCATTGTTACAGCCATCCTGAAATATGGATTTTTCCATGTTAAGCACGATAAGCTTGGTTGCAATTTCAAGTGATTTTTCCCTGTCGAAGAATTCGGGAAAAAGCACCGAAAACATAGTTATGGTGGTTGCTATCTGCAAGCGGTGGTTATCGGGTTCGGGATTGCTAACATGCCTTTCACCCTCGTTAAGCATATGATTTGCGTGGGTTTTTACCGTTTCATAGATAAAATCCCAATCTTCTTTATCAAAAGGATCAGCCTCACCTATAAAGAATATACTATGAACAATGCTTATGGTGCGCCAGGTAACCTGCATATCGCGCCACACAAGGTCAACAGGCTTGTCTTCGTAACGGGTGTATGGATTTTTTGACATAAAATCCTTTAATATCTCAAGCCACTTGCTTGCATATTTCTTGTCCTTGGTTTTGCAGTACTCCTGCGCAAGCGGTAAAAGAACGTAAAGGCGATTTATCCAGATATGCCCTTCCCATTCACTTGCATAGCCGATAGGTCTGAAGTCCTTGAATGCCGCATTCCAGTCGAACTCACCGTCACGCTCCCAATATTCAAAAAGCGAGCCATCCATTATTTTTCCAAGTAACCGGTCACCGTCAATAGTCTTAAATTGGTCAATCGCAAAGAACGCTGCACCGCCATCAAGCACAAACGTAGGAAATACAGGTCTCTCGCAAAGCTTTTCTCTTGTGTACGGAAAATATACGGTATCACCGTTCAAATGAGGCTTATAAAAAACGTTACTCATAAATTATCACTCCCTTATGCATATTGTATAATTTTTTAATAAAAAAATAAATTGCATTTTTAACTGTATACATTGTGATTTTATTGCATTTTTCACTATATAAATTAACGCCCGTTCAATTTTGAACAGGCGTTTCTTACTTTTCAACTGCATTTAAAAATATTTTTATTATTGCTTCAAGATGTTGACGTTGCTTTTCCGGGCATTTGTTTATCATTGTGATCATATGCGAGTCGCCCTCGCCTTTTTTATCGCCAAACAAAATATAATCCACCGAAAGATTTAACACATCAGCTATGCGGCACAGCGTGGGAATAGACATTCCCTTTATGCCAAGCTCAATATCCGAACAGAATTTAGCAGTAACATCAATTTTTTCAGCAAATACTTCACGGGAGTATCCATATGCTTCCCGTTGTGCACGAATACGCTTCCCAATTTCGTTCCAATCCACACAATACTCCCCTTTCCATTACAGTTTAACACAAAAAGTTGTATTTTAAAATAAACTTACAGGGTTGACATTATACAACTTTTAGGGTATAATATAATAAACTTTCAGTTCTTGTCATTCTATGGCGAATAAAGAACAAAAAAATTTTGCTTTAACGCAAATATATGTAATGCTTTTAACTGCACTGATATTACCGCAAACGGTGTTTCGTACAGTTATAATTTTAATGCAAAATAAAAAGGAGAAAAGATTTATGTCAATCTGCAAAAATTGTAATGCAAATGTTCCTGAGGGAACAAAATTCTGTCCCTCCTGCGGTGCAAGTATGCTTGCAACCGCACAGGCACCCCAACAGCAGTCACAGGCAAATAAGCTTCATTGCCCCAACTGCAAATCCCACAACATTTCTATTTCCACCGAAAGCAGCGTGAACGGCGCCGTAACAACGCACCACGGTTCTTTCTCAAGCTCGCGCGTTTCCAACACGCACCGCAACTTCTGGTTTTGTTCTGACTGCGGCACAAAGTTCCGTAATATACAGAATCTTGAGGAAGAAATTAAAAACACCAAGCTTACACCTATCATACTGTCCATTATGGGTCTGATATCCGCAATAATAGGAATTTATTTTTTTGTGAACAGCAGTGAAGCACTCATCAGCTTCTTATTTCAAATGTACGGTTTTGCAGCTTTACTTGCAGCTTTCCTGTTTTTTATTGTTGCGTTATCGTACAGCAGCAAGCGCAAGAAAATGATACAGGAGCTTGAATATTTAAAGAAAAACTGCTTTAATTAAAAAAACACCTGCCTTAAAGCAAGTTTGGTTATAAGGAATTTATCAAAAAAAACCTGCTACAAAGCAGGTTTTTTTGTTTAAAAATTTTTGTTGGGCTCGCGACTTATTTTACGATATAGCCTTCCTTAACACCGAAAGCGGCATTAGCCTCATCAGTATCGATATGCATTGCAAGAGCAAACTTATCGCTTACACGAACAACTACGTCACCGAAGATGCAGCTTCTTTCTTCACTGTCAGCCTTAACTGAAACGATATCCTTATCCTTAACGCCAAGCTTTTCAGCATCAGCAGGAGTCATATGAATATGACGCTTTGCAACGATAACACCTTCAGAAATTTCGATTTCGCCTTCGGGGCCAACAAGCTTGCAGCCGGGTGTGCCTGCGATATCGCCTGATTCCTTAATAGCAATGCCAACACCGATTGAACGGGCATCTGTTGCAGAAAGCTCAACCTGAGTAGCAGGTCTTACAGGACCTAAAATGCTTACGCCCTTAAGCTCCTTCTTAGGACCTACAACGGTAACGCGCTCTTCACAAGCGTACTGACCGGGCTGTGAAAGATCCTTCTTTGCAGTAAGAGCATAACCCTTGCCGAAAAGTGTTTCAAGTGCTTCCTGAGATACGTGCACGTGACGTGCGCTGGTTTCAATAATAAACTTATCCATTTTTATACTTCCTTTCACATTGATACGTATATTTTACAACATATATCGATATTTAGCAAACACTATTTATTCAAGTTTACAAACTTTATTGAAGACATCTGCTGATTTTCAACGGGTCTGTCTTTTGCATTTGTTTTTACCGAAGCTATTTTATCAATAACCTCCTGCCCTGCAATTACCCTTCCAAAGCCTGCGTACTTACCGTCAAGCGAATCACGGCAATCACCGTGGCAGATAAAGAACTGTGACGATGCGGAATCAGGATCGTTGGTTCTTGCCATTGAAAGCACGCCTTTTTCATGCCTCAAGGTGTTGTTGAAGCCGTTTATACCGAATTCGCCCTTGATTGTATCCTTGCTTCCGCCTGTGCCAAGCCCCGTGGGGTCGCCCGTTTGAATAACGAAATCCTTGATAACCCTGTGAAAGATAAGCCCGTCATAAAAGCCTTGCTTAACAAGTTTTTTGAAATTCTTTACCGTTTCGGGTGCAATTTGGGGATAAAGCTCGGCAATCATAATATCACCGTTCATCATTTCTATTTTTACGTAATTGGTTTCTTCCTCAGTCACGGTAAACGTAACGCCGCTTAGCGTTCCGTTAATTGTATCATTGTGCTCGGGAAGCTTTTTTTCCATTCCGCAGGCAGTAAGCATCATTACCGTGCATATTGCCGCAATTATTTTAATCAAGCTCCTTGATACCTGTGTAAAGTTCATAATATCTTCCTTTCAAATCCAAAAGCTCGTCATGGTTGCCGCGCTCGATTATTTCACCGTTTTCAAGCACCATAATAGCGTTTGCGTTTCTTACGGTGGAAAGCCTGTGCGCAATTACAAAGGTGGTACGGTTTTTCATAAGTCTTTCCATACCGTGCTCAATGTGCCTTTCGGTACGTGTATCTACCGAGCTTGTCGCTTCGTCAAGCACAAGAATGGGTGCCTTTGAAAGCGCCGCACGGGCAATGTTCAAAAGCTGTCTTTGCCCCTGTGAAAGATTTGCACCGTCTCCTGTTATCATCGTATTGTAGCCGTCGGAAAGGCGCATAATAAACGAATGCGCACTTGCGGTCTTTGCCGCTTCTATGACCTCTTCGTCAGTTGCATCAAGCCTTCCGTAGCGAATGTTTTCCATAACCGTGCCTGTAAACAAATGGGTATCCTGCAGTACCATTGCGATATTGCGCCTTAAGAAATCCCTATCCATATCCATAATATCCACACCGTCAATGGTTATCTTGCCCTCTCCTATATCGTAGAAGCGGTTAAGAAGGTTTGTTATGGTAGTTTTTCCCGCACCCGTCGAACCAACGAAAGCTATCTTCTGACCGGGGCGCGCATAAAGAGAAATATTCTTTAATACCGTCTTTTCGGGCACGTATCCAAAGGAAACGTTTTCAAGCACTACGTCGCCCTTTAATTCTGTAATCGATGCGGGGTTTTCAGTTTCTGCTTCAGGCTCAGCATCCATAACGCTGAACACACGTTCAGCACCTGCAAGCGCCGCAAAAATAGTGCTCATCTGATTTGATATCATATTTATAGGCATTGAAAAGTTCCTTGAAACACCGCAGAAGAGCGCAAGACCGCCCACGTCACAATGACCTGCTATGCACAAAAGACCGCCTATACCTGCGGTTAGACCGTAGCTTATCTGACTCATATTATGCATAATGGGTCCCATAATTCCGCCATAGAACTGCGCTTTAAAAAGCTTTTCACGCATATCGCTGTTAAGAAGGTCAAACTCCTCCTCACAGGTGCCCTCGTGATTGAACACCTTTACTACCTTGATGCCGTTTACGGTTTCTTCGATATAACCGTTCATTGCACCAAGTGCCGCCTGCTGCTGTTTATAATACTTGCCCGAATGCTTGGCTATAAGACCGCCGCCAAAGGTGAATATGGGCATAAACACAAGCGTTATCAAGGTAAGCCAAATATTAGTAGTAAGCATTAAAATGAACGTGGCAATAAGCTGAATTATTCCCGAAAACGCACTTGTAAGCGTCTGGTTTATCATCATATCCACGTTATCGACGTCGTTTGTGAAGCGGCTCATAACCTCGCCTGTGGAATTTTGGTCAAAATACCTTGTGGGAAGCGTTTGCAATTTACCGAACAAATCATTTCTCAGCTTTTCCACCGAACTTTGTGAAACGGTAAGCATTATTTTTGCCTGAAGATAGGTAGAACCTACGCCCACAAGATAAATTCCGCCTAGCAGGACAAGCGTTTGCACAAGATATTCAACACGCTCAAGAGCAGTTTTTCCACTTTTTACAAGCTCGTTAAGAATAGGCCGCATAAGCGAGGTAGCAATAACGTTAAGTATATTGGTAGCAAGAATAAGTACAAACACAAGCAAAAGCAGATATTTATATCTTGCAATATACCCGAACAGTCTTTTTACCGTATTGCCCATATTTTTAGGCTTACCCGACATTCTTGGGCCGCCGGGACCTCTTCTACCCGGTCCGCCCGGTCCGTGACCGCCGGGACCGCGGCGCGTATCCTCACGCACCTGGCGCGCATATTGCTTTTGGAGATCGGCTAACGTTCTTTTCATAATCAAGCCTCCTCCTTATCCTGCTGTGAGTAGAATATCTCCTGATATTCCTTGTTATTCTCAATCAGCTCTTTATGTGTGCCAACGCCCGTTATTTTGCCGTCATCCATAACGACAATCATATCCGCATCCTTTACCGAGGATATTCTTTGGGCAATTATTATCTTTGTGGTATCCTTAAGTTCGCTTTTAAACGCCTCGCGTATCTGCTTTTCGGTTGCAGTATCCACCGCGCTTGTTGAATCGTCAAGAATGATTATTTTCGGCTTTTTCAAAAGCGCACGGGCAATACAAAGCCTTTGCTTCTGACCGCCTGAAACATTTGTTCCGCCTTGTGAAAGATCGCTTTCGTAGCCATCCTTAAACGAAGTAATAAACTTATCCGCCTGCGCGTATTCTGCGGCGCTTTTTACTTCCTCAAGGCTTGCATCCTCGTTACCCCAGCGAAGATTATCAAGAATACTGCCCGAAAACAGAATATTCTTTTGCAATACCACCGAAACGCCGTCACGAAGATTGAACAGCGAATAATCCTTAACGTTTATTCCGTCAACAAGAATTTCGCCCTCATCAGCATCGTAAAGCCTTGGAATCATTGAAACAAGGGTGGTTTTTCCGCAACCCGTTGAGCCGATTATACCCACGGTTGAGCAGGCGGGTATTTCAAGATTGATATTGTCAAGCACCTTGCCCTCACTGTTTTTATAGTAACGGAACGATACGTTTTTAAATTGTATTTTTCCGCTTTCAACCTTCTTTTCGGGATACTTGGCCAACAAGTCGGAAATATCGATTTCTTCATCAAGTACCTCGGCAATACGCTTGCCCGATGCCATTGCGCGCGACATATTCATAAACATCATGGTAACCATCATAAGCGAAGAAAGTATCTGTGTTATGTAGGTTATAAACGCAGTAAGGTCGCCCGTTGACATAGTTCCCTTAATTACCATATTACCGCCAAACCAATATATAGCAATGGTGGTCATATTCATAAAGAATGTCATAAGCGGTGAAAGCAAAAGCATAATGTTCATTGCTTCGTACCCTGCGCGCCTTAAGTTGCCGTTGGCTTTTTTGAACTTTTCTTCCTCGTAATCCTTACGCACAAAGCTTTTTACCACGCGCACGTTGGTGATATTTTCCTGCACAGTGGAATTAAGACCGTCGATTTTTTCCTGCATAGAAGAAAACTTAGGATAGCTTTTTCTTATAATAAGCGTTATGCCCACAAGCATAAGGGGAATAACTATGGCAAGCACAAGCGTCAGCCGCGGATTAAGGATTATTGCCATTATGAGTGCGCCTATAAGCATACCGGGCGAACGAAGTGCCATTCTTAAAAGCATATTAACAAAGTTCTGAAGCTGTGTTATATCGTTTGTAAGCCTTGTTACAAGCGAGCCTGTCTGAAAGCGGTCGATATTTGAAAAGGAGAATTTTTGTACCTTCTTATATACGTCGCTTCTTAGGTCGGATGCAAAATATACCGATGCCTTTGCACCAAACCATGCACCGCCCACACCGCCAATCATCATTATTACTGCGGTAAGAATCATTGCAACCATTGCCGCAACAACAAAGCCGTTATCGGTACCGAACAGCTTATAAAGCCATTGTACCAACGGGGGTGCTGCTTCATTGCCCACGCCGTAGTCGATAATACTTCCCACAAGCTTGGGCATTACTACCTCACCCACTACCTCTATTATCATACACAACGGTCCTAATATAAAGGCAGGCAGATAAGGCTTAATGTATTTAAACCATCTTTTCACTGTTTTTACCTCCGTCACGCGCATCAAATTCGTTTAAATTCTTCTGCATTTTTTCAAGACAGCCATAAAATGCCGTCAATTCCTCTGATGAAAAATCCTCAAACATTCTTGAATCCACTTTATCAACAAGCGCTTTTGTCTGAAAAAGTATTCTTTCGCCTTCTTTTGTTACCGTAACACTATTGCACCGCATATCACGCTTTTTTGTATCACGCTTTATATACCCCGAAGCCTCAAGCTTCTTTAACGCAACCGCAACCGCTGCAGGACTAACCTCAAAATGCTCGGCTATTTCCTTTTGCGTAAGCGGCGCACTGCTTTTATATACGTAAAGCAAAATACGGTGCTGACTGCGGTGCAGGTTTCCCTTTGACACCTGCTTTTCAAGCAAGGTGCGGTGCAGCCTGTCCGTGCTTATGAACTTTTGTATAACAGTATTGATATCCATATGCACTCCTTCAAAACACAATAGTTAACACGTTAACTATTATATGCTTTTTCTTGAATTTGGTCAACCTGTTTAAATAAAAAAAGCGACGGAAGCTTAAAGCATTCGTCGCTTAATTTTTATGCCGCGTCAGGTACGCTTGTGCCCTCAGGTGTTGTTGTTTCCTCAGGCGTGGTAGTCACCTCGGGCGGTGTGGTACCCTCGGGTGTGGTGGTTACCTCAGGCGGTGTAGTACCCTCGGGTGTGGTAGTTACCTCAGGCGGTGTAGTACCCTCAGGTGTGGTAGTTACCTCGGGCGGTGTAGTACCTTCGGGTGTAGTGGTTACCTCGGGTGTACCGTCGGGTGCCTCGGTATTATCAGGAGGCGTGGTATTATCGGGTGCCTCCGTATTATCGGGCGGTGTGGTATTTTCAGGTACTTCCGTGTTATCGGGCGGTGTGGTGGTTTCGGGTAGTGCAGTATTTGGGGGTGTTTCTGTTACCTCGGGAGTAATAACGGGCGTTGGTGTGGGATATTCTGTCTTTGTACGGCTTGCAAGAATTACTTCCTTTAAGCCCTCCTCACAGTCAAAGTATACATCGTTCCAGGTAGCAGTAACCCTGTCAAACCGCTGCTTTTTCATACTGTATACGTTTATTCTTGTAAGAAAGTTTCCGTCTTCAGCAGGCGTATTATAATAAAGCCATCCGCCTTCAAGGGTAAGATTCTGACACAGAAGGTCGCTTGTAACCTTCATAGGCTCTTCCTTATCGTTGAATTTTATATAAATAGAGCCACCGTCAGTTTCATTGGTATAAAGCATATACCTTGTACCCGGCTGAACCGCCGTATATGCATCGGGAATTACAACCTGCGCAGTCGTTTCGTCAAGTGTTTTAAGTGAAACTGCAAGACAGTTTTTATCGCTGTAATACCTTCTGTAATGAAGCTGATTTTCATAAACGAAGGGTCTGTCCACGCGTGAGGTTAAAAGACTTGTAATCTCCTTTGTTTCAAGATCAAGCTTAAATACCCTTTCGCTGTTGATACGTGCGTTCTGCGTATAATAGAACGCATTTTCATAATAGAAAATATGTGAAATATCACGGCGAAGCACCTGTTCGCGTTCAGTACCGTCGTGACGCACCCTGAAAATAGCGTCCTTATCAAGCGTGTTTGCAAAATAAACCCAATCATCAAGCACAAGCACGTAGCTTGTTGTATCAACGCTTGCCAATTTAACGGTTTCGCTTCCGTCAGCCTTGGTTTTGGTAAGGTGACCTGCCTGCAAAAGATCGCTGTAATACAACCAACCGTCATAAAAATTTATATTCGCACAGGGTGTGGACACTATTTTTTGAGCGTTACTTCCGTCGATACGCGATTTGTATATTGCGTTTCCGTCAGTCTTATCAATGTAGTAAAGCCAATTGCCAACCACCGTACAGATAGCACCGTTCTGGGCATCGAAGCCGCTTGCATTCACCTTGCTGAAGGGCTCGAAGCCGTCAGCCTCGGGAACGGTAAGCGAGAACATATCTGCAAGAATAAGCGGATCGTAATTGCTCATTCTTGTATATTTTATATCCTTTGAGAAGCTTTTGAATCTTTCAACGTTGCCGTGGCGCACCTCAATATGAATATGGGTATCCCCTGCAACGTCACCTTTTCCGCCGCCAAAGCCTAAAAGGTCACCTTTTTTAACTGTTCCGCCATTTTGATAAAGCTTTGTTGCGTTTTTAATGTTATTTGCGTGCAGAATTATAATAGAAATATCCTGTGCTTCAAGATAAATGACTATCATATTATAGTCATCCTTACCCGTAGCATAGGTTATTCTGCCGTCAACAGGCGAATAAAAAGGCTGTTCTTCGTAAATGGTAAAGTCCGTACCCGTATGATAATAGCCTTCAAGCATTCCGCCCATATACGAATACTTGGTCAAAAAGCCTTGGATAATGCTTCCGTATTCGCTTCCGTAATACGAAGTCTTACTGCTTTTAAACAACATGGAAGCAAGCCTTACTGCACGGTCATCCTCCAGAGTAGGATCCTCCACATTATAAAACACAGGATCATCATACTGATCGGGATTACTGTAACCGTAAATTATACCGGGAACGTAATCAAAGAACGCGTATTCCTCTACCGCCGCATTTTTATCGGTTTTAACAAGCGCTATCTTGCGCCCGTCAGTACCCGAAATAACACCGTCGGACGGAACCTCCTGCCACGAGGAAGCATCAAAGCCTGCGGTTACCGTTTCTGCCGTACCGTCCTTACCGTACGCTTTATAGCGGTAATAACCTGCCTGCTCGCTGTAAAAAGCAATATCACCCTCCTTATAGGGTGCTTCGCTTAAGCCTGCAAGAAGCATACCTGAAGAATACTCTACCTCTGAATTCAAGTTACTTAACGGGTCAATAGGCTTTTTAAACCTTTCCCACGGCAAAACAAGAAGAGTGATTATTATTATCATAAGCACCGCAACCGTTGCGATTACGGTATGAAAATACTTTTTAAGCATCTTTAACTAACTCCTAAAAAATCATATGAATATTATATACCATTTTCTTATAAAATACAATAGTTTTATAAGATGAAGAAAAAAACCTGCATTACGCAGGTTTTTACATTACATTTTTTCAGGAGCTTCAATACCGAGAAGATTAAGTGAATTCTTTATACAATCGCGTGTGCACTTTGTCAAAAGCAATCTTGCCTGCATTACGCCTTCCTCTTCACCTAAAATACGGTTTTCGAAATAGAAGCGGTTATAGCTTTCTGCAAGACCTACCGCAAACCTTGTTATTATGGAGGGCTCGTACTTTTCTGCCGCATCCTTTACTATCTGCGGGAATGCTTCAAGCTTCTGGATAATATCCATTGAAGCATCGTCGGAAAGTGCCGCAAAATCAGCCTTTGTAACGTCAAGCGCAGGTGCCTTTGCCATAACGGAACAGCATCTTGTATGTGCATACTGGGTATAGGGTCCTGTTTCGCCTTCAAAGTTAAGTGCACGGTCCCACCAGAAATCAACGTCCTTGATCTTATTGGAGAAAAGGTCGTAGAATACCACTGCACCGATACCAACCTGCTTTGCAACCTCTTCCTTATTTTCAAGGTTGGGATTCTTTTCGTTTATAATATCAAGCGCCTTGTCAACTGCACGGTGAAGCACCTCGTCAAGATAAACAACGTGACCTTTACGGGTGGAAAGGGTCTGTCCCTCATAGCTTACCATACCGAAGGGAACGTGAACAAGCTTGTCCGCCCAGTCATAGCCCATAAGGTCAACAACCTTAAACACCTGCTGAAAGTGAAGATTCTGCTGATAAGCAACAACGTAAAGGCACTTATCAAAGTTATAGGTCTTCTTTCTGTAAAAAACAGCGGCAAGGTCACGGGTTGCGTATATGGTTGCGCCGTCTGATTTTAAAAGAATGCAGGGCGGCATATCGTATTCGTCAAGTTTAACAACGTATGCACCCTCTGAAAGCTCAAGCATATTTTTTTCCTTAAGCTCATCAACCACGGCACCGCATTTATCCTTATAAAAGCTTTCGCCTGCGTAGGAATCAAATTTTATACCAAGAAGGTCGTATATTTCCTGCACGTCATTCAAGGTAATTTCCTTGAACCAGTTAAAAAGCTCCATTGCTTCGGGATCGTCATCCTCGATCTTTTTAAACCAGGCACGCGCTTCCTCCTGCATTTTATCGTCGGCTTCCTTTTCAAAGCGCACGTAAAGCTCAATAAGCGCATTAACGCCCTTTTCCTCTACGTCCTTACGGTTGCCCCAATATTTGAATGCGCAAAGCATTTTACCGAACTGTGTTCCCCAGTCGCCAAGGTGGTTGATGGAAACAACGTCATAACCGAGAAAACGGTGTATCTTTGCAAGTGAATTACCTAAAACCGTTGTGGTAAGATGACCAATATGACAGCGCTTTGCAATATTTATAGAAGAATAGTCGATGCACACGGTCTTACCTTTGCCCATATCTGATGCGCCGTAATATTCGCCCTTTTCGTGCGCCGCCTTAAGCACTGCTTCAGCACGGTTTGAGGTATCTACAAAAAAGTTAAGATAGCCGCCTTCTACGCGAACCTCTTTAACAAAGGAAGGTAAGGTAATGCTTTCCTTAAGCTCATTTGCTATCATAGGCGGAGCTTTACGCATTACGCGTGCAAGCTTAAAGCAGGGAAACGCAAAGTCACCCATTTCCTTCTTGGGCGGAATTTCTATATAACCTGCGCATTCTTCAACCGAAATGCCTGCCTTTTCAGCAATAAGCGATGCTATTTCAACTTTAAAATCCATAAAAATCTCTCCAAACGTTTTTGTCAACATATTATACTATTTTTATATAAACCCGTCAAACCAAAAACCTTATTTATTTTATTTTAACACAAATATTTACCCATAACAAGCAAAACCGCAAATTTTATTTTGCATACGGCACATATTGTCCACCTTATTTTCATACCCTTAAACGTGCTGAATTTTATAAAAACCGTTTGACAAAATCCGAAAACGTCAGTATAATAAAGACAGTTAGCATAGGCTAACTAAAATTTTGACAGAAAAGAGGGGGCGCCATGACGTTAAAAAATGCCGCCGAAGGACAGGAATATATTGTTAAAGACGTTGTCGTCAACGATGAAGAGCTTGCTTCCTTTCTTTTTTCGTTAGGTTGTTACGCAGGTGAGCCCATACGGGTGATTTCCCAATTAAAGCGCAGCTGTATTGTAGCCATTAAGGATGCAAAATACAACATTGACCACCAGCTTGCATCAGCTATTACCGTATAAATCATTTCGGCACAGCCGAAAAAATTTTTTCCGTGCAGTTAGCGCAGACTAACCATAGGAGGACTTATAAAATGAAAATTGCTTTAACAGGCAATCCCAACTCAGGCAAAACAACCATGTATAACGCGCTTACGGGCGCAAATGAAAAGGTTGGCAACTGGGCAGGAGTAACTGTTGAAAAAAACGAACGCAAGGTAAAAAAAGCATATTCAAAGGAAGGCAAGGTAATTGCCATTGACCTTCCCGGCGCGTATTCTATCTCGCCCTTTACAAGCGAAGAGAGTATTACCCGTGATTACATAGTAAACGAAGCGCCCGACGTAATTATAAACATCGTTGACGCCACAAACTTAAGCCGCAGTCTGTTTTTTACCACCCAGCTTCTTGAACTTGGTATTCCCGTTGTAATTGCACTTAACAAAAGTGACGTAAACAAGAAAAAAGGAACGGTTATCGACACGAAAAAGCTTTCCGAAAGACTTGGTTGTCCCGTAGTGAGCACCGTTTCAACCTCAAACAGCGGACTTAAAGAGCTTATCGAGTGCGCAGGCGACGTAGTTGGAAAAGGACAAAAGGCCGCCTATTCGCAGGCAGGCGCCGATGTTTTAAACAAAAGCGAGCTGAAGGAAGACGACAAAAGACGGTTTGAATTTGTAAATAAAATAGTAAGCGAGGTCGAAATCAAAAAGGAACAAGGCTTAAAAAAGACCTTGGGTGATAAAATTGACGTACTTTTAATAAACAGATGGCTTGGAATACCGTTCTTTGCACTTATAATGTTTGCAGTTTTTTATATTTCCCAAACCACTCTGGGCACGTGGATAGCAGAGGGCTATGAATTTGAAAACGGAACGGTCATCCCCGGTCTTGTAACCCTTCTTGAAGCCTTTCAGGAGTGGGTGCGCGGCTTCTTTGCCACCGCAAATCCCCTGCTTACCGCACTGCTTGTTGACGGCGTTATAGGCGGCGTTGTTGCCGTTGTGGGATTTTTGCCCCTTGTAATGATAATGTATTTCCTTATTGCCATTCTTGAGGACTGCGGTTATATGTCCCGTGTGGCAGTTGTACTTGACCCCATCTTTAAGAAGGTAGGTCTTTCGGGTAAATCGGTTATCCCGTTCGTTATTTCGGTAGGCTGTGCAGTACCCGGAATTATGGCAAGCCGCACCGTGCACAACGACCGTGAACGCCGTGCAACCGCAATGCTGGCACCCTTTATGCCCTGCGGTGCAAAAATTCCGGTTATTGCTCTTTTTGCAGGTGCATTTTTTGATAATGCAGGCTGGGTAAGCGCGCTTATGTATCTTGGCGGTATCGTTATGATATTCTTCGGTGCGCTGATCGTAAACCTTATTACAGGCTACAAGGCAAATAAATCATATTTCATTATTGAGCTTCCCGATTATAAAGCACCTTCTCTGTGGGATGCATTCAAGTCAATGATAAGCCGTGGAAAAGCTTACGTTATAAAGGCCGCAACGGTAATACTTCTTTGTAATACTGCGGTGCATATTATGCAAACGTTTTCATGGAGCTTTGCGGAAGCACAGTCTGCAGACCAATCTATTCTTGCTTCCATTGCCCAACCGTTTGCGTATTTGCTGTTCCCCATTATCGGTGTGGTATCGTGGCAGCTTACTGCTGCAACCGTAACGGGATTTATTGCAAAAGAAAACGTTGTAGGCACGCTTGCAGTATGCTTTGTAGGGCTTGAAAATCTTATTGACGCAGAAGCGCTTCAGCTTGCGGAGGGCGCAGGTGCGGAGGTTGCAGGTATTATGGCTATTACAAAGGCGGCGGCACTTGCCTTCCTTGTGTTTAACCTTTATTCGCCGCCCTGCTTTGCCGCCATTGCCGCAATGAGCGCTGAAATGAAAAGTTCAAAATGGCTTTGGGGTGGAATTGCACTTCAGCTTTCCATGGGCTTTACGGCAGCATATATTGTTTATACCGTAGGCACGCTTATCTCTTCACCCCAATCACTTAATATTACAGGCGCAATTTCAGGTGCAATATTTATTGCGGCGGTAGTATTCATTATTGCGGCACTTATTTCAAAATCAAGCAAAAAGGAACAAAAGGCTTAATGAAAAACGCTTTAATTATCATATTTCTTTTGCTGATAGTGGGCGGTGTGGTGCTTTATATTCTTAAAGAAAAAAAGAAGGGCACAAAATGCATCGGATGTCCGTACGCTGAAGAATGCAGTAAAAAAGCCTGCTGTAAATCAGAAAAAGAACGGGATAAATAAAAATCGGTTGAATATTTTTTCAAACTGTGCAATAATATATAGTGTCTGGGATGTACGTTACGTATCATTGTATAATACCCACATTATGCATAAAGGGAGCGCTCGGCTAAAACCCGTGAGAAGCACCGAAGCTATGCTATGCCACCATACCTTTCAGGTACTGCCAGTGGATTGCAGATGCATTCGGGCGGCGCACCCACCTGTCGAGAGACGGGTGTTAGAGCTGATGCGGACGGCTTCTTGGACTTTTTTTATAATATTTACAAAAAACGCTTGACAAAGTTTTTTGTTTAAAATATAATAGCAACGTTAAATAAATTATTGCGGAATTGTGTAACGGCAGCACCTACGACTCTGACTCGTATTGTCAAGGTTCGAATCCTTGTTCCGCAGCCAATGCCTCCGTGGTCTAGTGGCCTAGGACGCTGCCCTCTCACGGCAGTAACAGGGGTTCGAATCCCCTCGGGGGTGCCAACAAAGAAACCTGATTTGTCTACCTGACGAATCAGGTTTCTTTGCGTGATGCGTTCCTTGCGGAACGTGATGCACACTGCGTGTGTGGTGCAGGCTTCGCCCGTGATGCACGCCGTCACGCGCGTGAAAGAACGCATCGCATCACCTATCACAGCAAAGCTACAACACTTATCACTTATTTGCAAAACAACTTAATTTGTGGTATAATTTTAAAAAAGTGAGGTGTATATTATGTCAGAATCGAAACTTAGGGAACTTTCTATGGACTTCTCTGTTGATATTATTGAATTGGTAAAGCATCTGAAATCTATGAAAGAATCCATTATTGCCAATCAAGTCGGAAGAAGCGGCACGAGCATTGGCGCAAATATACACGAAGCACAATATGCACAAGGCAAGAAGGATTTCACTTCTAAACTCGAAATCGCCTTAAAAGAAGCAAGGGAAAGCGGATATTGGGTCGAACTATTATACAGAACTAAATATATCGATGAGCAAACATTCAAAACACTTTCTGCAAAATGCACATCACTCCGAGCGATGTTAATTGCATCCTGCCGCACCGCTAAGGAGAATACAAAATGATAGGTCCGATCGTTACCGTAACTGTTGACAGACCTCTGGGTAGTTATCATCCTGAGCATCCGGACATATATTATCCAGTAAACTATGGCTATATTGAAGGGACAATGGCTGCAGATGGTGAAGAAGAGGATGCTTATGTTTTAGGTATAACAGAACCTATTTCTGAGTTTACCGGAAGAATAATAGCCGTTATCAATCGTGAGAATGATATAGAACATAAATGGGTAGTTGCACCAGATGGTATGACTTTTACGCAGGAAGAGATTGCGGAATTAACACATTTCCAAGAACAGTATTTTAAGTCGACAATCTCCTTGCTATATAAACATCTTTAACCTGGTGTACTTTTGCTTACTTTTACCTCGTTTTTACTCCGTTTGGTTACTTCTTTTTTTATCCAAGCCGCAGGCTTGGTATATCATCACGCGCCAGCGTGCATCTCCCTGCGGCTTGATGAGATACAACACTGCGTGTTGGTGATATACAATGCGACCCATTGATGATATGCAACGGCAAGCCGTTGATTTGTTTACAAAAGTGTGGTATGGTTGTGCTACAATAGGGACAAAATTTTTATCAATATTTATTTTTATCAAAAAAATGAAATAATTTTTAAAATTTACATTAACCAAAAGCGTTTTTGTTACACTATATTATTGAAAGCTTTCACAAGGGACGGATAAATCAATGGAACAAACAAAAGCTTATGAAAAATTGCAGGAATGTTTAACGGAGATTTTTGCTTTTTCAATTTCTAGAGTTTATGATAAACAAGATGCAGAAGATTTAACCAATGATATTATTATAGCGGTACTGTCATCTGTAAATCGACTCGAAAACGATTCTGCTTTTTACGGATATATGTGGAAAATTGCCGAAAATACCTTTAAGCAATATATCCGTAATAAAAATAAGTCGAATGTTGTGTTCAATGAAAAATTCTATGGTGTGTATTGGGAAACTCCTGAACAGAAGTGCATAGATAATGAGGAAGTTGCAATTTTAAGACGGGAGCTAACTCTATTATCTAGACAGTATAGGGAAGCTACTATTAAGTACTACATTGAGAATAAAAACTGTTCCCTGATTTCAAAAGAAATGAATATAAGTGAAGAGATGGTAAAATATTATCTTTTCAAAACAAGAAAAATTTTGAAAGAGGGCGTAAATATGGAAAGAAAATACGGCGAAAAAAGTTATAATCCAAGCAAGTTTGGCATCAATTTTTGGGGTAATGGCGGTAATTCTTACATATGGGAAACTTTTGAACGCAAACTACCTGGAAATATTGTTCTTGCTGCCTATGAAAAACCTCTTACAATAGAGGAGTTATCATTAGAATTAGGAGTATCAGCTGTATATTTAGAAGATGAGCTTGAAATTTTGCTGAAATATAATTTTATTACCAAGTCAGGAAATAAATATCAAACAAATTTCTTAATTTTTAAATCCGACTTTGAAGAAGAATTCAAAGAAAAAGTTCCAACGCTTGAAATCTGCAAATCGGCTACAGAGGAAATTAAAGTGTTTACAGAAAAACTTATGCCGAAATATATGAGAAAAGATTTTGGGATAGAATTGAATGATAATCCATTAAGATGGTTTATTGTTAATATTGCGATGATAAATGCTTTAGGTGATTTTGAGGAAAATATATCGCAGGCAAAGTTTGGTGCGTACCCAAGACTTAATGCTACCACATATGGTTTTGTTTATGGACACGATAATGATTATCGGTATGGTTATTTTGCTGGAATTTACGGCAGATGTGACAATAGTCAAAATACTGCATATTACTCTGCTGTAAACTATAATGTGATTAAAAGTTGTCAATGGTGGCAGGGTAGTTCTAAAGCTCGCTCCGATACGCTCTGTGATGCGATATTGAAAAGAAATATTGCCGACTGTACTTCAAAAGAAGTTGTTGCTCAACTTGTAAAGGAAGGAATGGTAAGTGTTAAGGATGGTATATTATGTGCAAACTTCCCAACTTTGACAAGTCGAGAAAGTCATTATATTAGAGAAGAATTAAAGCCAATAACTGATATTATTGTTGGTTGTATGGAGAAAATTTGTAGCAGTGCAGCATTACTTTTCAAAAAACACACGCCAAAAGAATTGAAAGAACATTGTGAACAGTTGGCATATGTTCGCTATCAAGCGGATGCAATGGGAATTATTATTGAAAAACTTGTAGAAGATAAGTTTTTAATCGTACCTGAAAAGAGAACAAATTTATGTATGTTTGGTGTAAAAAGATATTCTGAAAATAATAGTGAGTATTAATATTTTTTAGGCAAGGCAGGAATAACCGTCATACTTTCGGCAGTTTTACTGCTTAAAAACAAAGTTTTTAACTGCATTTCCTTTGGTATGATTTTCAATGTGTCAGTATTACTTTTGTCATACCATCAAAAATAGAGTTATCTCGTATTTTCGGGATAACTCTATTTGCATATATAACTTGAAAATCTCAATAAAAAATGTTATATTAAATTTAAGAAAATGCTTGTTGTTATGCGGAATTTTTAACTTGTGGAAGTGACTGTCACAAGTTACGATGTTTGCTGATAACCAAGCCTCCCTCTGACGAGGGAGGTGGCAAAACGGAGTTTTGACGGAGGGAGAGAATTATGAAAGAGTATAATAAAGCAAATATCCCTCTTGCAAAAACTTTAAGGAAAAATATGACACCTTGGGAACGAAAACTTTGGTATGAGTTTTTAAGATATTACCCCATAAGATTTCAAAGGCAAAAAGCCATAGGAAATTATATTGTTGATTTTTATTGTGCAAAAGCAAGACTTGTTGTTGAGCTTGACGGTGGCGGACATTATACACCAGAGCAAATAGAAAAAGACAAAGTTAGAACGAAAGAGTTAGAGGGTATGAATTTAATAATTTTAAGGATTTGTAATTTGGATATTGACCGAAATTTTAGAGGTGTATGCGAATATATAGACTTGACTGTTAAAAACTCTCTCCCTCAGTCAGCTTCGCTGACAGCTCCCTCGTCAGAGGGAGCCGAAAACTAACTTGTCCCCAATTTAACACAAGCATATAATAAATTCACTGAAAATCCGGGATTTGATGAAAGAATATAGCGGATTTTATGATAGCTGTATAGTGTCAATACCGCAAAGGAAATTGCAAAATAATTGATACGTTCCTCGCAAAACACAACGCGCACCATT
>JAZQTV010000074.1:0-2740 GCA_045630945.1 Clostridia bacterium | reverse complement strand
TTATTACCGAAATCGCTATCGAAGAAGGTCTCCACTTCGCTATCCGTGAAGGCGGCAGAACAGTTGGCGCTGGTATCGTAAGTGCTATCATTAAGTAATTAAAAATTACTAAATTAAAAGCAGTGCTTTGCACTGCTTTTTTTGTTGTATTAAATTTGAAAAGGTGCTATAATAGCCTATATAAATCTTTGGAGGCTTGTTATGGATTACGCAAAGGAATCGTTAAAAAAACACTATGAATGGCAAGGTAAAATCGAGGTTATAAGCCGTGCACCCGTAAACACAAGGGAAGAGCTTTCTTTGTGCTATACCCCTGGTGTTGCCACGCCATGTCTTGAAATACAAAAGGATATAAATAAAAGCTATGAGCTTACAAGAAGAAAGAACATCGTTGCCGTTATTACCGACGGTACTGCGGTTTTAGGCCTTGGTGATATAGGCCCCGAGGCAGGTATGCCCGTTATGGAAGGCAAGTGTGCGCTTTTTAAAACGTTTGCCGACGTGGATGCGTTCCCTCTTTGCATAAAAAGTAAGGACGTTGATGAAATTGTGCGCACGGTTCAGCTTATTTCAGGCTCGTTTGGCGGAATAAATCTTGAAGATATTTCTGCACCCCGTTGCTTCGAAATAGAAAAGAAGCTTAAAGAGGTGTGCGATATTCCCGTTTTCCACGATGATCAGCACGGTACGGCAATAGTTGTTACTGCAGCGCTTATCAATGCGGCAAAGGTTGCGGGCAAAAAGCTTGAGGATATGACCGTAGTTATAAACGGTGCAGGCAGTGCGGGCATTGCAATCGGAAAAATGATACTCAACCTTAAGGTGAAAAATCTTATTATGTGCGACCGCTTCGGTATTTTGTGTCCGGGTGTAAAGGAAATGAATGGCGCACAGGCGGCAATGGCAGAAATTACCAACGTAAACCGCATTACAGGCACGCTTCGTGACGCAATGAAAAATGCCGATGCGTTCGTGGGCGTTTCGGCACCTAACGTGGTTGACGGTGAAATGATACAGTCAATGAACGAAAGACCTATAATGTTTCCCATGGCAAACCCCACTCCCGAAATTATGCCCGATAAAGCTTTGGCGGCAGGCGCATATATAGTTGGTACGGGCAGAAGCGATTTCCCCAATCAGATAAACAACGTGCTTGCGTTCCCCGGAATATTCCGCGGTGCGCTTGATGCACGTGCAAGCGATATAAATGAAGAAATGAAAATAGCCGCAGCGATAGCTATTGCGGGGTATATTCCCGATGATCAGCTTAAGCAGGATAATATTATTCCTAATGCGCTTGATAAGGGTGTGGCTTTTGCAGTTGCAAAGGCTGTTAAGGAAGCAGCAGAAAAGACAGGGGTTGCAAGAATATGATGCATCCTGATAGAAAAAAAGCAAAAACCATAGATTCACCGTACAGATGTCAAAAGCTTACCGATGCGGTGTACGGAATGGAAAAAAACTTTAAGGAGATACTTGCAATTCAGCGTGAATACTATCCTGAAGCACCGATATACAAAACCTTTATAGGCGATATTCACGGTCATACCAATCTTTCCGACGGCGTGGTTGATATAGATACGTATTTTACACGTCTTCGTGATGTTGCAAAGCTTGACTTTGGTGCGCTGTCTGACCACGACCACGGTGGCGTGGGCAAGAATATGCTTGCAGGCGAAAAATGGGAATTGACCAAGCAAAAGGCACGGCAGTATAACGAGCCGCATAAGTTCACCACAATTCTTGCGTACGAAAGGGATTCGTACCCGTGGTACAATAATATGGTAATATATTATGATAATTACGACGGTGAAATGATTCGCGAGGACCGTGACGGTGAATTAAGTGAAAAGACCTTGAAAAAGTGCCTTAACCGTGACGATATTCTGCTTGTTCCCCACGAAACGCAGACGTTGTTTTCGGGCACGGATTTCAGTACCATCCCGTTAGAAAATATGACGCCGCTTATTCAAGTCTGCTCACGGGGATATCATAGTGAAAAGTTTGATGAAAGCAATGCCCTTAAAGTGCAATGCGAGGGCGGATATTGGCAGGATGCGCTTAAAAGGGGTGCAAAAATGGGTTGCATAGGCTGTACCGATGACCATAGGGGAAATTGCGGTCTTGTGTGCGAAGGACTTCCGTACCCGGAAAACCTTCCTGCAATGACGGGCGTGCTTGCAACCGAGAACACCTTGCCTGCTATTTTCGATGCCCTTAAAAAGCGCAGATGCTATGCGATGATGGGGTGCAGAATGAACGTTGATTTCCGCATAAACGGTCATTATATGGGTGAGGAATTTACCGATTCCGCCGACCGCGGCATATACTTTAACGTTACGTCCGAAAAAGAAATAGAAAGCATTACGGTTGTTAAAAATTGCCGCGATTATATGTTCTTTAAAAAGACTAACGAGATGTTCTTCTACGATTATAAGGTAGAGGACCCCACCGATTACTATTATTTAAGGATTAAAGCCGCTGACGGCTGTACGTGCTGGACAAGTCCTATATGGATCAATAAGTAAAACGAAAAAGCCTGCATTTGCATGCTTTTTCAGAGCACGGACAAACCCTTACAAACATAAAATCCTGCAAAAATGGACCGTATCCAGACGAACGGACACGAAAACAAACACCCTATCGTAGAATTTTATTGATTTACGCGGCTTTACTCCGGATTTCAAACGGAGTAAGGCCGTTTTTCATATTGATGCGTTCAAAATTATAAAAATGTACG
>JAZQTV010000073.1:0-10298 GCA_045630945.1 Clostridia bacterium | reverse complement strand
GCCTATAGGTTTAATATACCTAAAATTCATTAAAATGTCAAGATATTCTGCTAAATTCTCGGATAAAATACCTGATTTTGTGGTTTCTTCCCCGATATTTATCTCTATTAATACCTTAACAGGCTCAAGACAACGTTGTTGAGCAAGCTTATCAATCTGCTCCGCAAGTGAAACCCTGTCCAACGAATGAATAACGTCAACCTTATCGATAATATATTTTACCTTGTTTGTTTGCAATTGACCTATAAGATGAATCTCGGCATTTTTTGAAATTCCCTCATATTTTTCAGTAAGCTCTTGCACTCTGTTTTCACCAATATATTTAATACCTGCATCAATTGCTTGATTGATTTCATCAACGCTACGGGTTTTTGTAACAGCAATCAGCTTTACGTCTTTTTTATTTCTTCCGCAAAGATCGCAGTTTTTTTCAATTTTTTCTAAAATATCAAAGCAATTCTGTGCTATGTTCACTTATTATACACCTTCTGCCCTAACGAAATCTCTTCTGTTACAGAAAAGACTGTTCTATCTTTGTCAGAATATAAAACTTCAACCGATATGTTAGATTTATTTTTGCCATCCTTAACAATTACCGAACCGTTTTTTATATATTCGCTTTTAATTGAAAAGCCTTCATATCTGTTGCCGATAAAGACAGAAGTAACGCGCAAATCCAAATATTTTTCAACGTTATCCTGAATGCTGAATATCAAGGCAGAGCCTTTCTTTTCGTCAATAATCTTTTCAAGGCATCCAACTTCATTTACTGTTTCATTACTTATATATAAAGGATAATTTTCACCGACAGTAAACTGTGAAACGTCATCAACTGTAACTATAACGTACCACTTACCGTCATTAACAATTTTATATCCGTTAAGCTTATCTGTATATTCTTCTTTCAGCGCTTTTTTAACATCAAGATAGGAAACGGTTAACGCATTTGCAATGTAAAAATCACTTTCAGTTCCATCACACAAAAAACCAACAAAGCCATCCTTTTCTGCTGTGCGCACATCAATCCACGACTGAAGTGAATTTATCAGATTTTCCTCATCTTTGTACAGTTCCTTCAAATAAACGTCAGAATCAATATTATAATTCTCACGAATATGCTGCTCACGTTCATTCATAAGTGCACACAGTTCACCATAAAGTTCAATAAAACCCTGATGTTGTTGGGACATTTTACTGATAGCCACTTCAATTGCAAAATCAATCTGCTGAATTTTTTTATCATCAAAGCCAACGATTACGTTTTGATTTTGATACGTTACAATATTTTTCTCGGTTTCAGATAATTTTTCAATAGTGTTCTTAATATAACCTTTTTTATATCCGATAACAATTTTTGTTCCTTGTGTCAAAAACTGCCCTTCAATAACATTCTCATATACAAGCTTTTCGTATCCGTCAAGGTCCACGTAGCTTTCATCTCTGAAAATAAGTCCACGTGCGTCAATACCTTCATAAATAATATCATATCGAACCTTATCGCTTTTAGGTAAAAAAACAGTTAAACATATAACAACAAAAAGTGCAACCAACAAAATTGATGCAATCACAATCATTCTTAACTGTTTTATATTAAGCCTTCCGTTTACGATCATAAAAACTCCTTAATAAACTATGGTATTATCTCCCGGCAATCCGTCATCCTCAACAGAATATTTAAGGTCAAGGTAATATTCTGCAATTTCTTTAACCGTACTGCTCGCCATTGAACCTGATCTACCGTTAGGTATATATACAACAATAGCTATTTCCGGCTTTTCAAAGGGTGCAAATGCAACAAACCAAGCATTATCTTCAAGGTTAATCTGCGAAACCTGTGCAGTACCGGTTTTGCCGCCTAACTGCTCTTTATACTTAAATTCATCGAAATATTTGCGCGCAGTTGATGAGTAACGGTCTTCACTTTCGTTAACCATATCGCGCATTCCCTGCTTAATAACGGCTAAATTTTCCTGTGCAACGTCAAGCTTGCGCACAAGTGTAGGATTTTGTTCATAAACAAGTTCACCGTTTGATGACGTTACCTTGTCAACAATATGCGCATCGTACACGTATCCACCGTTAACAAGAGCAGAAATATATCTTGCAACTGCAATAGGTGTAACTGTTGTAATACTCTGTCCTATTCCAGTCTGAATCGTTGTAGTATTAGTCCACGTTATTTGAACAATAGAGCTATATATCTTATACCTTGTATCATCACGGACTTTAGCGTTTGACAAGCCATATTCATCAACAAGCATACTTTGAACAAGACTGAAAATCTCTGTACGTGACTTTCCTACCATTTCAAAGCAACGCTTAGTTATCAGATCAATATTTTCAGCAGATAGGGTTTTTCCCGAATAAGTAGCGCACTCGGTAATAATGGTTCCAAGCTGCTTTGATACCAAATACGGAAGACTTGTATCTTGATCATTAATATCTCTAGAGCTATCGTATAATGTCTTTTGGTCGCCAACAATACCGATATTTTCACCTGTAAGCTCAATATTTGTTCTATCAAGCAAGCCAAGATTATCAGCCCATTTTTTTATTTTTTCAATCCCTAATCGATCTGCAAGCTCATAATAGAAATAGTTGCAGGAATAATTTATTGCGCTTATTACATTTATATGCCCGTGTGTTTCGTGGTTATCCTTATACCATCCGCACATAGGTCCTTTTTCAGTACCCGAAACATATTTCTTGTATTCTCCAAGATCCTGTATTGTTTCGGATGCCGTAATTGCACCTTCTTCCAAACCTGCTAGCGACATTCCAAGCTTAAAAATTGAACCTGGAGTATCTGAGGAGCTGATTGCTTTATTAAACAACGGCTTTGCTTCATTGTTAATAATCGCATCAAGATCCTTTTGCGAAATACCCTGTGAAAACAAATTAGGATCATAGTTTGGCTCACTAACAAGCGCAAGAACATCACCGTCGGTTACGTCCATAACAACAACGGCACCAACCGTTGCAAACTGTATCTCTTTTCCACCGCGTTCCTCAACAAGCTTAATGTAACGCTGGGTATTTTTATTATATTCTTCAAGCTGACGTTGCCTTATTTCTTCAATATTCTTTCTTAAAGCTTCCTCGGCAACACGCTGAAGATTGTTATCAATAGTTAAATAAACGTTATTACCATTTTGGGGTGAATTATATGATATTTCGCTTAAAATTCTACCACCGCTGGTAACCTCAACAACCCTTTGACCACTTCTTTCACCACTTGAACCTGTAAGCTCAGCTTCCATTACGCTTTCAATACCCGAAACGCCAACCAAGCTTTCGATATCATATTTTAACGAGTCGTAATATGCTCTGTTTTCAGCCGTTATTCTGCCAAGATATCCTACAATATGACTTCCAACAGTCCCCTGCGGATAAACACGAAGTGATTTTTCAGTAATATTAAAGCCAACAAGCTCATAACTGTAACTTTCAATTGCAGTAACAAGTTCAAGACTAATGTTTTTCAATATTGTTATTGATTTTGATGCCCAATACGATTGAATACTATCCTGCCATATACCGAGAACCTTAAACGCCATTTCATCCGACATATCCTGTGGTATTACGTAACGTTCACGCATTTCAAGATACATTTCCTTGGGTTCCATTTTCTTGCCCTTGCTATCAGCAAAATAAAAGTCACTTCTCCACGTATTTTCACGTTTTTGGGCTGTTTCAGCACTTACGTTGCCCCAATCAAAGCAATACTCACCTGCATCATTTTTAGAAATGGCAAACGTCGTTTGAACATCTCTGCCATATTTATTGATAAGTTCGATTGCAAAAATTATAGATTGTGTATACAGCTCGCGCTCTGATTTAAGATTGTACTCTCTATAAAATTCAAGATTATAGCTAACCTCGTCCTGTGCAAGCGGAATACCGTTAGTATCAAGAATCTTGCCTCTTGTACCTTCAATCTTTAAGGTTCTTGTATGCTTAATTGATGTAGCTGCGGCAATTTTATCCCTGCGTATAAATTGCAGATCGATAAGCGAACAAATGAGAATAATGAATGCAACAACAAACACCAGCAGCACAAAAAAACTGCGGTGTTTGGTTGAATTACTATTAAATTCATTTTCTTTTCTTATCAACACGCTTATACACCTGTTATATTAAAAATTTACCTGAATCCTCATTCTTTTCTTCCATAAAAGCAAAAGAAAAGATTCCTTTATAAAGAAAATAAAACCCTATCGTCACAACACCCGTATAAAGCGCCGAAGGCAACCCGAAAAAAAACGTACCAATGGTAGCCGTTGACGATAAACGCATAATATAAAGTAAAAACGTAAGAATCAAATGCTTAAACGCTACGCAAATAAACGCAGTTATGGAAATTAACACAAACGTATGCTTTTTATAGAATTTTACCAATACACCTAAAACGATTCCCAAGAACAGATATATTCCTGTATTTATATATGTATTAGGTTGTGATAGCATGTCAACAGCCAATCCTGAATACACGGCACAAATTACAGTGGGATACCATTTTTTTGAGAACGCAGCTATCAATAATATTGATATAACAATAAAATCAACTTGCGCAGTAAAAATACTAATTGCGGGCGCCAGCAGCATATGAAATAGAAACATTATACTTGAGAGCACGATCATTGATATTGTTCTCATATCATTCAGTCTCCATCCCCACAATGATCAAAACGCTTTCAAGATGATCAAAATCAACCGAAGGCGAAAGCTTTGCCGAAGAGTTAATTCTGTTTGCATTTCCCTTGGAAACCTCGGTTATTGTTCCTACGGTAATTCCCTTTGGAAAAACCTCACCCATACCAGATGTTATAACCGTATCACCCGGCTTAATAATTGCATTGGTGGGAAGATCCGTCATCATACAATAGCCTGCCGTTGTACCGGAATCACTTACGCCGCTTACAATCCCCATATCTCTGCCTGCTTCGGATAAAGCAGGAACAGACGAGCGTGCATCGGTAATCGCTAATAAAATTGACGTATCGTTTGTTGTTTTTATAATTTTGCCTGCTAAACCACCTGAAGCAATAACCACCATATTGGTTCTTATGCCATCAGCTTCACCCTTGTTAAGCGTATACGTGGCACTGTACGCATCAACGCTTCTTACAATAACCTTTGCGTACTCATACTTAAACTCAGGATACTTTTCACTTTCATTAAAAAGAGCAAGAAGACGCTCATTCTCTGTCTTAACCTCATCAGCAACAGATTGAACCGTCTCAAGCTGTGCAATTCGCTCTTCTGCCTGACGCAACTGTTCCTTAAGCTTTGTTCTTGAACCAAACCCTGCAAAAAAGTTACCTATCCCCTCACACGTAGAGTCAACTGCCTTTACAACAGGATTTACAACAAATCCCGAAACAGTTTCAAGAAACGCCACGCCGCTATTGAACATCAACAAAATCAAGGTTATAAAAATAACAAAGCCAATGGTTATATATTTAGTTATCTTTAAACGTTTATGATCAAGCTTTTTCATAAAAGCACCTGTTATGAAAGATAATCAAGATCTTCCAAAGCCATACCTGCACCGGTAACAACGCAATCAAGCGGAGAATCGGCAATAACAACAGGCATACCTGTTTCATATTTAATAAGAGTGTCCATACCTTTTAATAAAGCGCCGCCACCTGCAAGGTAAATTCCGCGCTCCATAATATCTGCAGCAAGCTCAGGCGGAGTATCCTCAAGCGTAACCTTTACTGCATCAATGATTGCCATTAAGGGCTCTCTTAAAGCCTCTCGAACATGTGTTGAGGTAATCATTACAGTCTTAGGAAGACCAGAAACAAGATCTCGACCGCGTATTTCCATTGATTCTTCCTCTCCTGTAGGATATGCAGAACCGATCCTAACCTTTATCTCTTCGCTTGTTCTTTCACCGATTGCAAGATTAAATTCCTTTTTAACAAAGTTCATAATAGCGTCGTCAAGCTTATTACCTGCAATACGCAGCGATCTTGAAACAACGATACCGCCCAAAGAAATAACTGCCATTTCACTTGAACCACCGCCGATATCAACGATCATACACCCTGAAGGCTCATTAATAGGAAGACCTGCACCAATAGCACTTGCCTTAGGCTCCTCTATAATCTCAACGTGACTTGCTCCTGCATTTTTAGCCGCATCTTCAACAGCTTTACGCTCAACACCTGTAACACCGCACGGAACGCAAATTACAACACGTGTTCTGATAAGCGAAAACGCACGAGGCATTGCACGGTGAATAATATCAGAAAGCATTGCTGCAGTAACATCGAAGTCAGCAATAACGCCGTCTCTTAAAGGCTTAACAGCAACAATATTTCCCGGAGTTCTTCCTATCATATTTTTTGCACGCTCACCAACGGCAAGAACTTCCTTGCGGCTTCCTGAAACCTTAACGGCAACAACGCTGGGTTCTCTTATTATAATGCCTTTACCGCGCATATAAACAAGCGTATTCGCTGTTCCTAAATCAATACCAAGATCACGGGTAAAAAATCCCATCAAAAAATCCTCCTGTTATTTTTTGGAATAATAGTTAATTAAACCGCCCGATAAAAGAATATCTCTTTCATCCTTTGTCATAGGTACAATGCCGATTGTAAGCTCATTAACCTGATCATCACGAACCAAGTATGCTTTTGTTTTTTCATTGCCTTCAACAAGATCCTTACGGATTTCAGGCAAGAATACGTAATCATTTACTGTGAAAAGCTCAGAATTTTCTTTGTTACACAAAAGAGGAAGGATACCCCAGTTGATAAGATTACTTCTATAACGCTTGGTTGCGTACTCAATAGCTATATTACCCCAACCGCCAAGAACCTTCTGACAACTTGCAGCCTGCTCACGAGCAGAACCGTCACCGGGCATATTTGCATAAATTCCGCTACCAAACACACAGTTATCTATCTTTGTTCCGATAACCTTGCCAAGCTTTTCAAACAAGGCATTACGTTCTTCAGAATCTTCAACTGCCTTAATTTCATCACAGCGACCAACGTATTCAGGATCCTTTCTTGAAAGCGTAAATCTTGAAAGCTTATAAGGATTGGAACGAAGAGTACTCGTTTCACCTGAAGGAATAAGTTCATCAGTTGTAGTAACGTTATCACGAAGAACGCTTGAAAGCTTCAATAATACCTGATCAGGCATTTCCTTTAATGCAGGCCAATCTGCAATATTGGGACCTAAGATAAGATCTTCTTCAGCCTTTGCAACACCTCTGCCGTCATATACACGCTTTTTATATATATCACTATGATAGTTATATTCATACGCCGTATAGTCAATATCAAGCTCATCTGCCGCGGTAAGCACGCCACCGTTAAGTGCAGTCGCTGCAATACTACGTGCATCCATAAGCGCAACAAGTGATAACTGTCCCTCACCCGGCTTACTGCCTTCTCTGTTTGGGAAGTTTCTTGTTGTATGACGTATACTGAACGCATTGTTTGCAGGAACGTCACCTGCACCGAAGCAAGGACCGCAGAAAGCAGTCTTAATTATTGCACCGCTTTCCATTAAATCAGCAATAACTCCCTTTTGTACAAGATCAAGATATACGCTCTGGCTTGCAGGGTAAACACTAAGTGAGAAAGCATCATTGCCTGTGTTTCCGCCCTTTAAGATATCGTTTGCACAGGTAATGTTTTCAAAAATACCGCCCGCACATCCTGCGATAACACCCTGATCAACGTGAAATCCGTCTGCCTTAAGCTTTTCCGATACAGAACATGAACACTTGGGATACTGCTTCTTTATTTCTTCATCAAGCTCTTTTAATATATTCTTTGCATTAGCCTTAAATTCCTTAATGGTATATGCATTGCTCGGATGGAAAGGAAGCGCTATCATCGGCTCGATCTTTGATAAATCAATTTCAAGAAGCGCATCATACTCAGCATATTCTGCAGGCTTAAGTTCAGCATAATCATTTTCGCGACCGTGAGTTACATAATATTCGCGCACCTTGTCATCTGTCATCCAAATTGATGAAAGACAAGTGGTTTCAGTTGTCATAACATCAATACCGCATCTAAAGTCAACGCTAAGGTTTTTAACACCGGGACCTACAAACTCAAGAACCTTATTCTTAACCTTTCCTTCCTTAAACACTTCCTTACACATTGCAATAGCAACGTCATGAGGGCCTACTCCGGGGTTGGGGGTTCCTGTAAGATATACTGCAACTATGTCGGGATAATCCACGTCATATGTACGCTCAAGAAGCTGTTTAACAAGTTCTGGTCCACCCTCACCAATAGCCATAGTACCAAGTGCACCGTATCTTGTATGGCTATCAGAGCCAAGAATCATTCTGCCGCACGCTGCAAGCTCTTCCCTTGCGAATGAATGGATAACCGCAAGATGCGGAGGTATATACATTCCGCCGTATTTCTTTGCAGCAGAAAGACCGAACAAGTGGTCATCCTCATTAAGAGTACCGCCAACAGCGCATAAGCTGTTATGACAGTTTGTAAGCGCATACGTAAGGGGGAATTTTTTCAATCCGCTTGCACGCGCAGTCTGTATAATACCAACGTATGTAATATCGTGCGATACCAATGCATCAAACTTAATCTGAAGCTTATTGATATCATCACCCGTATTATGTGCATTAAGGATACCATAGCTTATGGTACCCTTTTTTGCATCAATTTTCTCATCTACGATTTCAAGACCGTTTTTAATTATAGTTTTCTTATTAGTAAATTTCATATTAGCCCTCATTAAAGAATTACAAGATTTTTGCCGTATGCTTTTTTAAACATATCGCTACACGTAAGAGCATCCTTTATTTCAAGTGAAGCATCACCCGTAGCCTGTGTCTTCATAATAACCGAATCGCCTAAGATGTCGCATGAAACGGTATCAACAATTCCATCCATTGCGCGATCAAAGCTTTCGGCAATTCTAACAAGCACAGCAAGGCGGTAAATAATCATAAGATCATCTGAGCTGATCATATCAGAATATCTTTGACACTCTCTCTTAACGTCATCCTTTCTGTGAGCAAGCGCAACGAACGCACTCATTAAATGCTCGCGATGAGTAAGTCCGAATATATTGGAGCTAAGAATCAAATAGAAGCTATGCTTATGATGATCGTGATACTTAATTGAACCACCGATATCGTGCAACGTTGCCGCTGTTTTTATTATTCTCATATAGGAATTAGGAAGCTTATGAAGCTGACGAAGCTGTTCAAACATCAAAAGCGAGAGCTTTGAAACGTTATTTGCGTGATTAACGTTTTCCTGAAAAAGACCAAGTACGTTTGAAAGCGAATAATCAAGCACGTGCTGAACAGGCTTTACAAAAAGCTGAGGATCAATTTCCCCAAACATAATTCCCTCACGAAGACCGCAGCAGCTGATGTAAATATCAGAGCAGCCGATAAAACTTACGGTAGTTTTAATAGCCGCAAATGCTGCAAGGAAAATGTCAGCTCTTTCGTTTGAAAGTCCCTTTATCTTCATACGTCTGTCAAGGTCAAGACGGCACATATTTTCATAAACCGCATCTATCTCTTTTGAACGGATGTTATAATTGTGAAGAGTACCGATATCCTTCTTGCTCTTCATTCTCATAATCTTTCCTAAATTACGGAATGAACCGCCAACACCAATAATAGGAAGACCTTCAATGGAGCTGAACCAAGGAATTTCTTCAAGCTGCTTGCGATAGAAATCCTCAATAGCATCTATCTGCTCCTGCTTAACCTTGTCTGCAAGACCAAACAGTTCAGTAAGTGTAACAGTACCAAAGGGCAAGCACGCAAGATTTTTAATAGCTCTCTTCTCAAAATGAACAAGCTGTGTCGTGCCACCGCCTATATCCATAATGATACCGCTTTCGATATCCATAGTGTTTATAACACCCTGGAAAACGAGAGTTGCTTCCTTTTCGCCTGTAAGCACTTCAAGCTCAATTTGAGTTGTAGCATAAACCTCATCAAGAAAGCTTCTCTGATTTGCCGCACGGTTAACGGCTGCCGTACAATACGAAAAAATCTGTTCAACACCATTAGCAACACAAAGTCTTTTAAACATATGTATTGTTTTAATCAACTGCTGAATTCTGCGAGGTTTAATAATATTATCGTGCCCCATATCAGAAATAAGTCTAACGGGCTCTTTCAACTGGTCTACAATACGGTAACTACCGTTATCGTAAATGTAAACAAGTATAAGTCTGGCATTGTTTGATCCCACGTCCATAATAGCAATTTTTCTCATTTAATCTTTCGCCTCCGAATAAATATATATAAAAACAATTATTGACCA
>JAZQTV010000072.1:0-23745 GCA_045630945.1 Clostridia bacterium | reverse complement strand
AACAATAGGGCTCGAACCTATGACCCTCTGCTTGTAAGGCAGATGCTCTCCCAGCTGAGCTATGCTCCCATTCGCTTCTTTGAAGCGTGATTATTATATTATAACGGAAAAGTTTTGTCAACTGTTTTTTTAAATAACTTTTGACATTTCTTTTTTTAATTTTTTTATTATCTTTTTTTCAAGCCGTGAGATGTAGGATTGGCTGATATTCAGCTTTTCGGCAACCTCCTTTTGCGTGAATTCTCTTTCGCAGTCAATGCCGTAGCGAAGCATTATAATTTCCCTTTCGCGCTTTGAAAGCTTGCTGATTAAAAGCCGTAGCATTTTTATATCGTCGCGTTCATCCATATCCCGATACACTATATCTGAATCGGTGCCTAAAATATCCGATAATAAAAGTGCGTTACCGTCCCAATCCACCTTTAGAGGCTCGTCAAAAGAAACCTCGCCCTTAATTTTTGAGGTGCGCCTTAAATACATTAAAATTTCGTTTTCTATGCATCTTGAAGCGTAGGTTGCAAGGCGTATCTTTTTTTCGTCGTTATACGTGTTTACCGCCTTTATAAGTCCTATTGCACCGATGCCCGTAAGGTCTTCGACGGAAATTCCCGTATTTTCGAACTTCTTTGCTATGTACACCACAAGCCTTAAATTGTGTTCAATTAAAAGACTGCGTGCGTTATTATCACCGTTCTTAAGTCCCTCAAGGGCTTTTTGCTCTTCCTCATCCGCAAGTGGAGGGGGAAGGGTTTGCGCCCCACCAACATAATATATGCTATCTTTTATAATAAGTTGCCTTATTTTTTTTAAAAGCTTTTCAAGCATTTATACACACTCCCTTATTAAGTCAGGATGCATCAGCGCATCAAATTTACCGTTAAAGCTATGGTCGGAAAGGGCAATAACACAGTCAAGCGGAGTAGTCTTTTCCAAATAAGTTACAAATGCTTTTTCAGGCTTAAAGCCTAAAAGTGCACCGCTTGTACCCAATGAATTATACGGAATAATAAGTAGCTTATCATCCTGCGTGATAAGCGTTTTGCGGTTTACTATTACTACCGGTGTGCCGTTATAATATAATGAATTTCCGCTATCAATCAGTGCGGTTACAGATATTCCGCATACCGATAACGTGCACAGGCTTGAATCAAGCTTTTTAACGTGAGTAAGCACAATAATAAGCTTATATAATAAATATGAAGCCAAGACAGAAAAAAGTGCGATAATAAAAAATATATCGTCCTCGTAAAAATACTCGGTACTGCTTCCCTTAAAAAGATTGAATATTCCAAACAAGCATGCAGAAGATGCCGCCGTTGCGGAAGCGGTAAACAGAATGCTTTTTACGTTTACCGTTTTAAATGCAAGCATACACATAATAATTAAAGCCAAAATCTTTTGTAAGTATAAGCCACCGTTTAAAAGTGGCAGAACACAGGCGTAAAGTGCGCCGAACGTTGCACCAAGCCAGCCACATTTTAACGGAACATACGTTATTTTTGAAGCAATCAGCAATAAAAAACGGTCGATTATCAGGTTTTCTAAAAATACAAGCTCAATATACACGGTCATAATACGATCACCGTATACATTCTATATTAATCGGGGGCGCAGTATTGTCGGTTAAAGGGCGAAAATATTGTAAAATAAAAAAGAAAAAAGTTTTTCTTTTGTTTTTAAGAAAAGTGTGGTATAATTAGCGTGTATTAATACATTATTATGAGGAGCAGATGTTATGAAACCTATTAAAATTCTTTCAGATTCCACCAGCGACCTTTCAAAAGAACTTATTGAAAAGTATAACGTTTCCATACTTCCTTTACAGGTAAATCTTGGCGATGAAAGCCATTTTGACGGTGTTGATATTCACCCCGACGAGATTTATGCATGGGCAGACGAGCACGGCAAAACACCTACCACAAGTGCACCTGCACCTGAATCGGTTGAAAATTTCTTGAAGGAGTATTCTGACGAATACGATATAATTGCATTCACAATTTCAAGCGAAATGTCTTCTACGTATCAAACGTTTTGCGCAGTTGCTTCTGAATTTACCGATGCACGCATTACCGTTATCGATAGCCATAACCTTTCAACAGGTATTGGTCTTCAGATAGTTACCGCAGGCGAAATGATTAAAAACGGTGCGGATTACGATGCAGTTGTTGATAAAATAAACGAAATTATCCCCAAGGTGCGCGCAGGCTTTATTGTTGAAGACGTTAATTTCCTTCACAAAGGCGGCAGATGCTCTGCTCTTGCGGCATTCGGTGCTACTGCGTTAAAGCTTCGCCCCACGCTTAAGGTTGTTGATGGCTTCATTAAGGTTGATAAAAAAGTGCGCGGAGATATCCGTTCAGCTACAATGAAGTATGCACAAGGTCTTGAAGAGGGCATTCTTCAAGCTGATGAAGAGGTTGTATTTATTACGCATTCCGGCACGACTGATGAAATTGTAAACGACATTTATAATTACGTATCGGGACTTAATAAATTCAAGAATATTTACATAACACGTGCAGGTTGCGTAGTATCTTCGCACTGCGGCGCAGGCACGCTTGGTGTACTGTTTATTGCAAAATAATTATACGAGGTGATTTTTAATGAAGGTTATTTTATTACAGGACGTTAAGGGTTCGGGTAAAAAGAACCAGATAGTTGATGTTAACGACGGATATGCAAGAAACTTCCTTTTTCCCAAAAAACTTGCGAAGGAAGCAACAAGCTCAAATATAAATGCTGTTGACGTGCAGAATAAGGCTGAAGCACACCGCAAGGAAGTGCAAAAGGCTGAGGCAGTTGAAAATGCTAAAAAGCTTAGCGAATTAAGCGTTACGGTGCTCGGTAAGGGCGGCAACGGAAAGATGTTCGGTTCAATTTCAGCATCTGACGTTGCAACTGCTATAAAGGCACAGCACGGCATTGAAATTGATAAAAAGAAGATAGACGTTCCGCAGATGAAGGCGGAGGGCGAATACACGGTAACACTTAAACTTTTCCCCGAAGTATCCGCAAAAATGAAGGTTATTGTAAAAATAGGCTGATAAGAATGAAAACACCCCGTAAGATTTATAATCTGACGGGGTGTACGTTTTTATAAATTAAGTAAAAAAGTCAATTTCTATATATTTTTTGCATATTGCGAGTATTTACAAGCGCATGTGATTTCTTTTATAATAAAAAAGGGTAGTTTTAATATCCCCAATTGCAAAAAAGGAGAAATATATTTATGAAAAAAATTATCGCAGTTATTCTTTTAATTGGTATGCTTGCTGCGGCTTCGGCTTGCGGCAATGAAGTGCAGAACGAAGCAACACCTACTCCTGTTGTTACGGCAACAAATGAGCCTACCGCAACCATAGAGGCAACCGCAACCGCAACAGCTACTGCTACTGCAACCGCAACTGTTGCTGCAACACCTACCCCTACACCTGAAGCCGAAGAATCTGTCAACAACATTGTTGATGCAAAGAACGCTTATTTTGAGGTTAACGACGTTGCAGAAATCGATTGGTGGGTAATGGGTGACGGTACTCTTGCTATTGAAGAAAATGGTTATGAGGGTAAGTGCCTTAAATATGTTCAGGGCCCTAAGCACGATCATTATTATACACCTTGCTTTGAACTTAAGCCTCTTTTAAACAAGGCAGGCGAGTATATGGTTACAGTTATGGTTAAACCCACGATAGCGGCACCTTCGGTAAAGCTTCGCGGAAAGACCGAGGCTGATGCAAACTCGTTTATTGAACTTCATAAGTCCGGCAGCAATATGATTCCTTATTACAGTCCCCAGACTAGCCGTACAGGCAACCTTGGCGAGTGGATGCAGTTTACCTTTACCATCTTTATGGAAGAGGAAGACGTAACAAAGGGCAATTCAATTTACTTATGCTTTGACCAGATTCACCTTCAGGCAGGTGAAGTATTCCTTTTAGATAATCTTGTTGTGGAGTATCTTGATGAATAATATTACAACCGAGTGTTTTAAAGCGTGCGAAATAGAATTTGTTTCTTCAGGGGTATATAACGCCCCTGAAGAATTTGATGTTTTGGTTGATTGTATATTTACTAACGAAAAGACGGGGGCAGAATTAAATGTTCCTGCCTTTTTTGACGGTGAAAACGTCTGGCGTGTACGCTTCGCGCCCACGCAGACAGGCACGTGGAATTTTATAACGCGTTCCGAGGATGCGTTTCTTAACGGAATCACGGGAAAAGTGGAGTGCAAGGAATATACGGGAGATCTTTTAATTTACAAGCACGGCTTTATAAAGCCATGCGGTAAGCATTTTGTGTATAACGACGGCACACCGTTCTTTTATCTTGGCGATACGCATTGGACGGTGTACGGTGAGGAATTTAACGGGCATTTTGACCGCATAGTTGATAAACGTGTTTCACAGGGATATACAGTTTATCAAACCGAGCCGTTAGGTATGGATTTTAAGCTTGAAGCAGGTCTTTCACACCTATCGCTTCCTGCATTTAAAAAGGCGGATAAATACTATAAGTATATTGCTGAAAAAGGACTTGTGCACGCAAATGCAAGCTTCTTCTTTCCAACTGTTCTTACAAATGAATTGGCGACAAATGAGGAATACTTGAAAAAGCTTGCTCGTTATTGGGTGGCACGCTTTGGTGCGTATCCTGTCTTGTGGACGGTTGCGCAAGAGGTTGATAACGGCGGCTACAACAAACACGGTGAGGGAGATGAGTACGCAAAAAACAACCCATGGGTAAAGATTGCTGAGTATATTCACCTGTTTGACCCTTACAAGCACCCCCTTACTGCGCATCAGCTTGCAACCGATGCAGTAACGGTAACGGGCGCAGGCACAAAGCCTGTAAATGCAGATTTAAGCCTTAACACAAGGCGCATTTTAAACGGAAGATCTTCATTTGACTATGAAGAAAAAGAGAACAACAATTTCAGAACCGGTCATAATTGGTGGGCATCACAGTGGAAAATGGAGCTTAATAAGCGCATTAACGTAGATGTTGCCAAGGACTATTATTTTGATAAAAAGCCTGCGGTAAATTATGAAAGCCGTTACTGTCGTTTTCAGACCCTTGATGCAGGTGCGCGTATACAGGGCTGGATAAGCATTCTTTCGGGAATGTGCGGCTACGGATACGGTGCCGAGGAATTGTGGGCGTTTAACAATAAATGGCTTAAGGATAATATTATGGTAGACGGTATTGATACCGTGTTCCCTTGTGATAAGTATGTTACCTGGCAACAGGCGATGGAGCTTGAATCGGGATATCAGGCAGGATATATGAAAAGCTTTTTCGAAAAGCTTGAGTGGCAGCAGCTTGTTCCTGATTTTTATGATGAAAATAAGTACTGTGACCATGCTGACGTAAGATACGTTTGTGCCGCAAAGGATGACGAAATATACGTTATCTATTTTTACGGCGGAAAAACACCCGCAGGTAAAATACGCGGTCTTGATAAAAATGCAACGTATACGTTTACCCATTATAATCCGGTAACGGATACGTATTATGAATTTTCAAACAACATTGTTCCTGATGAAAACGGCGAATATGCCGTACCCAATATGCCTTCAACAAATCCTGATTGGGTAATTCTTTTTACAAAAAACAGGTAAAGGAGAGAACTGAATGAAAAAGTTTATGGCGTTTTTGATGCTTGCCGTAATGCTTATGCTTTGCGCTTGTTCCGAAAACAAGCAGACTGCACAGCCTACGCAGGCATCTACACCCACACCGGAGCCGATAGTAAATGTTAAACCCGAAGAAGCGGACATTTTAACTTCGCGTTGGGTGGCAACTGAATTAAGCTTCAGCTCGGATACCGATTACGGTGCCGCAAAGGAATATGACGTTGTGCTTGACGTGGTATTTACCAACCGTTCAACAGGAACGTGCATTAAAAGGCCTGCGTTCTACGATGGTGACGGTATCTGGCGCGTACGCTTTGCACCCACCGAAACAGGTATATGGGATTACAAAAGCGAGTGCGCTACCGATGAAAAGCTTAACGGTAAAACAGGCACGGTAGGTGCAAGCACCTATTCGGGCGATCTTGATATTTATAAGCACGGCTTCGTTACTGTAAAGGAAGGTAATAAATACTTTACTTATGCTGACGGCACACCCTTCTTTTATTTAGGCGATACCCATTGGACTATGCTTAGTGAGGAATTTGATACTCCGGGCGATCACGCAACTACCACGGGTGCAACCTCGCACTTTAAGTACATTGTTGATAAGCGTGTGGAGCAAGGCTTTACCGTTTACCAAAGTGAACCTCTCGGTAGTAAGTTTTCGCTTTCCGACAGAATAACCAATAGCGATCTTAAGGGATTTAAGGAAGCGGATAAGTATTTTCAGTATATTGCCGAAAAAGGACTTGTGCACGCAAACGCAAGCTTCTTCTTTCCAACCTATCTTTCTGATAAACTTGCCGCCAATGATGAATATTTACAGAAGATAAGTCGTTATTGGGTGGCACGCTTCGGCGCGTACCCTGTTATGTGGACCCTCGGTCAAGAGGTTGATAACGGCGGCTACGATAAGCACGACAAGGGTGATGATTACGCAAAAAATAATCCTTGGGTAAAGATAGCTGAATACATGCATTCGGCTGATGCGTACAATAATCCCCTTACAGCACATCAGTTAGGTACTGAAATCGTTACCGTAACAGGTGCGGGAACAAAAATGATAAACGATGATTTAAGCCTTAATACAAGGCGTATCTTAAACGGAAGATCATCATTTGATTATGCTGAAAAGGAATTAAATAACAACAGAATGGGTCATAATTGGTGGGCATCACAGTGGAAAATGAAGCTTAATGGCAGAATAGACGTTGCCGTACCCAAGGATTATTGGCAGAGCAGTAAGCCTGCAATAAACTACGAGGGACGTTACTGCAATTTCCAGACGCTTGATACAGGCGCACGTTTGCAGGGCTATATCAGCTTCCTTTCGGGTATGTACGGTTACGGCTACGGTTGTGCGGATATGTGGGCGTACAAGAACGATTGGCTTCAAAGTAACGTAATGTCCGACGGGCTTACCTCAGTTAATGCTAACGATAAGGCAATTCATTGGGGTGATGCAATAAATCTTCCCTCGGCTAAGCAAATGACGTATATGAAGTCGTTCTTTACGTCACTTGAATGGTGGAAGCTTGTTCCTGATTTCTATGATTACAAGGCGTTTGAAGGAAACGGTTTGACCTATTACGTTTGTGCAAGCGATAGCAACAACACCTACGTTGTATATTTCTATGGTGGAAGCAAGCAGTCGGGCGTTGTAAAGGGAATGGATACCTCAAAAACCTATACGGCAAAATGGTTTAACCCCGTTTCAGGAAATTACACAGTAATAAGCGATTCCGTTCAGCCTTCGGCTGAAGGAACGTACTTGGCACCGCAGGTACCAAACAGTAATATTGACTGGGTACTTCTTGTTACTAAAAATTGATAAAGACCCCCTGCAATTTTTGCAGGGGGTTTAATTTATTGGCTGATTTGCTTTTTTACGTCACTTGGGGAAACACCCATTGCTTTTTTATACGTCTGCGAAAAGTATGAAACGTTATCAAATCCGCAAACAACGGCAGTTTCGGTAACGGACATACCGCTTGTAAGGCAAAGCTGTGCTTTTTTGCACTTAAGCATAGTTATATAAGTAAAAATAGTCTGTCCCGTGTGGTGCTTAAATTCCCTTGATAAATAAAACTTGGTAATACCGCATAATGAAGCAAGCATATCAAGGTCGATTTTTTCTTCAAAATGCTCGTTAAGGTACTTCATAATATCCTTTACGTATTTTTCTGAAAAATGCCGGTTTTCAGTTGTTGCAACGGTGGATAAAAGATGCGTGGTGCAAAGATAAGTTAAAAAATTCAAAACGGCACATCTTGCCTTGGTGCTTGAAAAGGGTTCAGCCTTGTTATAAGCTATAATGCTTTCTACGGCACGTACTAAAAGCCTGCCTGCTTCCTGATCAATGAATTTCTTTTCAAAAACGCAATTCTGAATGTCAATGCCGTTTTCGCGGCAAAAGGATTCGTCAACAATCAAAAGATAGTAGTTTAAATTATTTTTATTGCAGATGCGGTGAAGAGCGTTCGAGTTTATAATGACCATTTCTTCACCTTTAACGTCAAATCGTTCCGAGCCGTACTGTACGCTTGCGGTACCTTCACTAAAGAAAAGAATTTCAATATTGTTGTGCCAGTTTGCAATGGAATCGGCGGAAGAGCATATTGTATGTGATATTTTAAACGGGCAGAGGGCATCGCTTCTGATATTTATGTGATGCTCGTACGTGTATTCTGACAATTAAAATGCCTCCTATGTCAATATAACTAAAAAATAAGTCAATATAATTGTTGTAAATGTCGTGGTTTTATTTTAAAATGCTATTGTAAAAATGTCAATAAAAATATAAAAGGAGAAATAAAAAATGTTAAAAGCGGCAGTTATAGGAAGCGGTTTCATATCAGGCACGCATAAGAATGCCTACAAGCAGTTGGAGGAGGAAGGAATTGCAAGGCTTGTTGCTGTTTGCGATGTCAGAGAGGAAAAGCTTAAAGAAAATTCGGGACCCAATTTATATACCGATATTGACGATATGCTCGAAAAAGAAGAGCTTGATATGGTTTCAATCTGTATCCCCACTTATCTTCATAAGGACGTTGCAATTAAATGCATGAGAAAGGGTATCCACGTTGTTTGCGAAAAGCCTATGTCACTTCAGTATGAAGACTGCATGGAAATGATAAAGGTTTCGGAGGAAACAGGCAAGCGTCTTATGATCGCGCATTGTGTGCGCTTCGGTAAGGATTTAAGAATTATTAAGGATATTATAGAAAGCGGTGAAATGGGCGGTCTTGTATCGGCATTTTTCCAATCTGCAGACGGCTCACCCTATTGGGGCTTTGAGGATTGGTATAAGGATGATAAGCGTTCGGGTGGTTGTATGCTTGATCTTCAGGCACATAACATTGACCTTATTAACTGGTTCTTTGGCTTACCTAAATATACAAGCGTAACGGCAAAGCAATGCGCTGAGGATTTCAAGGGCTTTGGTTCAATTTCGGCTAATATGGTTTACGAAAACGGCGCATTTGTTCATTCTTGGTGCGATTGGGGTATTCCCAACAATAAGCACAACAAGAGATATGTCCGTATAAATCTTGAAAAGGGTTACATTTACAGCAACCGTATGGGCGCTAAGGAGCTTGTAAAGGTTGATTATGAAACGGGTGAAATAACCGATTTAAGTCACCTTCATCCCGAACTTGAGGGGGTATCGACCCAGTACAGCGAGATCAAGTATTTCATTGAATGTATGCAGAAGGGCCTTCCCTTTGATATGTGCGCTCCCGAAGAATCGGCAAAGGTTATTAAAATAATGCGTTCACAGGAAAGATCGGCTAAAAACAACGGCGCTCCCGATATGATAGTTTAATACAGGATTTAAGAGGTACACAGTATGAGAATATCATTGATGTCGTTCATCCGTAACTTTGCTATTGATGAAAGCTTTGAAAAGGCAGTTGATGCCGCGGTTGAGGTTGGCTGCAGCGGAATAGAGATCTTAGAGGTTTATAATTATCCTGCAGTTGTTCCCGATATGGCAACGGCTTTAGAATATAAAAAGCTTCTTGATAAAAAAGGCGTTACGTTAGAATGCTATACGGTGGGCGGAAGTTTGATTCGTCCCGAGGATGAAACTTATGATTCCGAAAGCGTGGTACAGTACTTTCTTAAATGCGTTGAAATTGCAAATGCAATGGGTGCACGTTATTTCCAACATACGCTGATAGGTAATGCGGTGTATGATAAAAATACTTACGTTGAAGATTTCGATTCCGTTTTAGAAAAGCTTTTGCCCTATGCGTGCAGAATAGCCGATGAGTGCGAAAAGTATGGATTAACCGTGCTTTATGAGCCACAGGGTGTGTACGTTAACGGTAAAGAGAATTTTACAAAGTTCTATAACGCAATGAAGGCGGCAGGCAAAAACGTAGGTGTATGCGGTGATATGGGCAATACATTCGGTTGTGATTGGCGCCCCGAGGATTTCTTTGATTCGTTTAAGTATGAGATGAAGCATCTTCACGCAAAGAATATGTATATATATGCGCCCGACGAAAAGGTTGAAGGCACAAGCGTTTCAAGAAGCGGTATTCAAAGAAAGCCTGCACCCTTGTTTGAAGGCTCTGCGGATATTAACTATTGCATAAAAACAATGATGGATATAGGCTACGATGAATGCATTTCGCTTGAATGCAATTATACCGATTTCTTTAATGAAGCTTCGTTTGACGTTGAAAAGTTAAAAGAGATTATTGAAGATAACAAATAAGACAATATATAAAACTAAAGGCTCACGGTAAAAACCGTGAGCCTTAATTTATGCTCTGTAATTGATTATTTTTCCTCGGGGAAATAATTTCTTTTTGCAAGACCGAGGCGGTATGCATCGTTCATATGAACAAAGTCAACGCGGTCAACAACAGGCTCTTCAGGTGAACTCATTACGCCAAGGAAGTTTTCAGGATGCTCCTTACCAAACATTGCAAGGCGGTCAAGATTGAAGGCAGTTATGCCGGAACCGTTGTAAATGATATCGTTCTTAAAGTTTTTCTGAAGCTCTTCAAGCTGCTTCTGTGCGGCACTGCGGGGATCTCTGCCGTACTCGTTCATTTCGGGAAGAATATCACCGTCATAGCGTGCGGTAATTACAACGTCCTGGGAAATATTCTTTGTGAAAAGATAAGGCTCACGAAGATAATATTCACCGCTCATCATAGGTCTTGCACCGTTCTTGCGGCAAGCCTCAAGCATAATGTTTGTATCTTCCCAGAAATTGATTCTTCCGCGGGTAACGATAAAGCCATAGTATTTTTGATAGTCGTTTGATTCGTCACCCATACCGATGTGGAAGTATTCGGGCTTATCGAAAAGCTCGGAAACCTCGTCAATAAGATTTTTTACAAGTGCACGGTAGGGGGTGGTTGTTACCATTCTTGAGTAATCCTTAAGCCAGATATCGTGTGCGGTTGAAAAATCAAGCTTGGGAATGGGGTTTAAGCCGAGGGCGCGAAGGCGGTCAAGCATACCCTTAAACTCTTCCTTTGAAAGCGAACCCTTTACTGCAATTTCAGGGCAGGAATCGTATTTAATACCTTCTGCAAGGTCGATTACAACGGTGTTAATGCCCTGCTTGGGTAAAAATTCGGTAACTCTGTCCCAAACGTCCTTTTCAAAATAAAGGAAATCTCTTTCTACCTTATCGTATTCGTTAAACTTTAAAAGCGAATACTTATCAAACCACATATTGTATCCTAAATTTATATTGTAAGCCCAAATTTTCATAATAAATTCCTCCAATTATTTTTCTTCGGGAAAATGCTTGTTTTTTGCAACGTTGAATATCTTTGCTTCAGCCATATGCTTAATGGTATCACGCTCGCGGGTGCGGTACCACGGCGCCGTCATAAAGCCTTTTATGTTAGGTTGATCCTTAAGATAAAACATCGTTTCGTCAAGGTTCATGGTGTTGGTAATGGTTGAACCTGTGGGTACCTGATCAAAACCGTTTCTTGCGTAAACGTAATAAGCTTCCATTGCGGCGCGGTTATAGTCGGTCATTATCTGTGGGTTAGCCCAACGGTTGTAATACCAGTTGGAAATAAGAATATCCTTTGAAAGATTTTTTACCGAATCCTCAGGAAGTATCCATGCGCAGCAACCCCAAATCCAAGGACGTACGCCTTTTTCAAGACAGCACTTTGCCATATAGTCAACGTCTTCGTAAAAAAGCTTATTGGCACGGCAGATGGATATACCGTATTTACTCTGCATCTGTAATACGTTAAAGGAAAGCTGGGGGTCGTAAACCTCTTCATCTATACCTAAATGTAAATAAGGGGGATTATCAAAAAGCTCGATAGCCTCGTCAATAAGGTCCTTAACCACCTTATAATAAGTGGGTGTTGAAACCATAGCACCGTATTCGCCCATCCAACAGTTATGAATGGTTGCAAAATTGAGCTTGGGAATAGGCGTCATACCAAGTGCGCGTATGCGGTCAAGCTCTGCCTTCAGCTTTTCCTTACTCCATGCGCCCTTTGTGGCAAGTTCAGGATGGCTTTCGTACTGAACGCCTTCGCCTAAATCGATCAGCAAGGTGTTTACGCCCTGTGAAGCAATATAATCAACAGTTTCGCGCCAAGCTTTATCTTCGGTAGGCAATTCCTTGAAAAGCTGTGCTTCGGGATTATCACCACAGGGCTTTTTCCAAAAATGAACGCCCAGGTGAATTAAATATGCCCAAATCATTTAATGCCCTCCTTTAAATTATTATAAAAACCTGCTTCGTATTTTTTTATGGCACAACCCATTATCTTGCCTGCCGCCTTATGTGTCATAACGTCAATTTCGCGTGTTTTGAACCAAGGCGCCATCATATAGCCTTCAATATTGGGTCGATCCTTTAAAATGAACATAGTGTCCTCAAGATTAACCGAAGGCACGTGCATACAGGTAGGAACCTGCTTAAATCCGTTTTCGGCAAAAAGGTAATATCCCTTTATTGCGGCACGGTTGTATTCTGTTAAGGTTTCGGGGTTAAGCATATGTCTGTAGCAAGCGTTGGAAACAAGCCAATCCTTTGAAAGATGCTTCAACGTTTCCTCAGGATATACCCAGATCATACATCCCCATGTCCACACGTTCATACCGTGCTTTTCCACACAGGATGCAATATATTTAAGATCTTCCCAGAAAAGCGTGTTTGGACGGACGACCGTCTGTCCCTGCTTGACCTGCATATCTATGTACCAGAAGGAAAGATAGGGATTATACGCCTCTTCATCCATACCTATATGGAAATATTCGGGTGTACCAAATACTTCACCGACCTCTTTAATAAGCTCATCGACTACCTGGTAATATGTAGGTGTGGAAACCATTACTGAATATTCCTTAAGCCAAGAATCGTGTAAGGTGGAAAAGTTAAGCTTGGGTATAGGCGTTATGCCTAAGGAACGGATATAATCAAGCTCCTTCTTTAAAAATTCCTTGCTCCACGCGCCTTCTGTGGCAAGCTCGGGATGGCTTTCGTATTTAAGACCCTCGGCAACGTCGATTATTAAAGTGTTTACACCCTGTGCGGCGATGAAATCTATAATTTCACGCCAAGCGCTATGTTCGGTTATCATTTTATCGGCATAAAAGCCTAACGGACCTGTATCACCCTTGGGTCCCTTCCACATATTTACGCCAAGATGAATAAGATACGTCCACTTCATTTTAAAGTCCCCTTATTGCGTGACCAAAGCACTTTGCTTCAGCCATCAGCTTTAATTTTTCTATTTCTCGCGTTCTGAACCAGGGCGCAGTAATAAAGCCTTTCACACCCTTCAGATCCTTGAAAAGCGAAACGCAGTCCGCAGGATTTTCGGAGTACTGGTAGGTTGCACAGGTAGGTATCTGCTCAAATCCCTGTTCCGAAAGGAAATAATAGGTGTCAACACCCGGATGCTGAAAGAACTTATCAAAATTAAGCAAGCGCTCATACATCGCATTGGAAACGATATATTCTCTTGAAAGACGGTTCTTTACGCCGTCACGCATAAACCAAGCCATATCGCACCAGGTCCAAGCGCGCGTCTTGTTTTTGTTGCAAACGGAAAGATAAAAATCCATATCCTTCCAATATACTTCGCCCTGGCGCATATGGGTGATACCGTATGCGCGTTGGTACTCTATGGTGTGGGGGAATTCCTCATCCATACCGATGTGAAAAAGATCGGGTGTATCAAAAAGCTCGGAAACCTCAGTGATAAGATCATCCACTACGCGATAATAGGTGGGCGTTGAAAGCATTCTTCCGTATTCCTTAAGCCACGCATCGTGTGTAGCAGCGAAGTTTAATTTGGGAATAGGATTAAGACCGATGCTTCTTAAACGGTCAAGCTCGGTCTTTAATTTTTCCTTGCTCCACGCATTTTTGCAGGAAATTTCGGGATGACTTTCGTACTTAACGCCCTCACCAAGATCGATAACAAGCGTGTTTATTCCCTGCGAAGCAATAAAATCGGTAACCTCACGCCATACGGCATCCTCGGTTATCATTTCTTCGGTATAAAAACCTAACTTTCCGCCGTTGCCGTCTTTTTCACGCCAGAAATTTACACCTAAATGAATCAAATATGCGCTAATCATTGGTTAATCCTCTCGTTTTGCAATTTTTAATGCTTCGGTATCGGCTTTAACTGTTTTTATTTTCTCTATAAGACAGTCAGCCATGATCTCACAAAAGGCTTTACCGATGGTTTCGGTGCAACCCGTTGAAGCAAAGCCTGAAAATGCCAAAGGAAAATCAGCCATCCAAGCACCGCCAAAGTTAATGAAGTTTTTCGAAAAATGATCGAAGCGGTGTACGGAAAGACCTTCCTGATGGAATTTTTCGGGACGTACTAATTTTTTATCAAGTCCCATTAACACGGCAGTTTCGGCAAAATCGGCATGGCCACCGCCAAAGCCTGTTTCACTGAACTGTTTAAGCGTGGCCATATCTTCATCAGTAAGATAGTTAAAGCGTTCCTTATCGGCAATTATCTTATTGTAAAAAGCATCACCGTTACCAACTGTGTTAAGGTTTGTCCACATTACTGCATAATCACGCTTTTCGTAAAGCATACCCCTTGTAAAAAGGTCAAGCAAGGCACGGTTACCGCCGTGACCGTTCACAATAAGAATTTTATTAAAGCCGTTACGGTGAATTTCATCACAAAGCTCTTCTAAGATAGTTAAAAGTGTTTGCGGCTTTATGGAAATATAACCCCTTAATTGCTTTTTCTTTAGCATATCACTGTCATTTGAGTGGTTGGGTATAACCTCACCAAGCCAGAAGCCTGCGGGGAATATTACCGCATATTCCTTTTGTGCGGCAAGCTCAGCAATATGGCTTGAAGCATAGCTGTCACAGCCTGTAACAAGATGCTCACCGTGCTTTTCAAGACAGCCTAACGGAATAACGCATACACCCTTTGACCTTTCAATAGCCTTATCAAATTCATTTGAAGTAAGATCTTCCCACCTCATATAATAGCTTCCTTTCGCATTTTGATTCTAAGGGTATTATATAAAGGAAGAATTGAAAAGTCAATGTATTATGGCACTTATCAAGGAAATATGAAAAAATATAGTGCAAAAAAGAAAAGCATTCAATTGTTGATTGAATACTTAACGTATATTATATTTTTCGAAAGCACACTTGAATACCTTTGCTTCGGCAAAATGCTTCATTACGTCTATTTCACGGGTTCTGAACCACGGTGCTGCCATAAAGCCTAAAACACCGTCAAGCTTACTGTACGTTGCCATAAAATCATCGGGATTTATGCTTGTGTTGTAGGTTGCGCATACAGGAACTTGCTTAAATCCGTTTTCTGAAAACTTGAAGGTGGATTCATATGCAGGTGCCTGAAACAAAATAAACTGTTGGGGATTTAAAAGCCTGTCGTAGAAGCCGCTGGAAATAAGCGCATCCTTAGGCATATTTTCTATGGTCTCTTCCTTCTCATACCAATATTTTGTACCCCAAAGCCAAGGCGTAATGCCGTTGTCGGTAACACATTTGCACATATAATTTATATCGTCCCAGAATACCTTACCCTGACGCACACAGGTAAAGCCGTACTTGTTCTGATAATCAATAAATTCAAAGCATTCCTCATCCATACCAAGATGGAAATAGCTTGGCGTATCAAAAAGAAGGGCAACCTCATCAATAAGCTCCTTCATCACCTTATAATAGGTGGGTGTTGAAAGCATATGTGAATATTCCTTAAGCCACGCATCGTGTGTAGCGGAAAAGTTAAGCTTTGGTATGGGGGTAAGGCCTATACTGCGAAGCCTTTTAAGCTCTTCCTTTAAAAATTCCGTTGTCCAGGCACCTTCTGCGGCAAGCTCGGGATGACTTTTATACTGTATACCCTCGGCAAGATCAATAATAAGGGTGTTAAAGCCGCACTCGCTTACGTAATCGGTTATCCTTTTCCAAGCGGAATATTCCGTTATCATTTTATATGAATAATTGCTTAAAGGACCTTTTTCGCCTGAAGGCTCCTTCCACAAATTCTGACCAAGATGTATAAGATATGCTTTTATCACAAAAACTCACCTCCTTGTGAGTATATATTTTTTATTGTTAATTGTCAATATTATGTTTTTGTTATTGAAAAATTCGACAAAAGGTGATATACTAAAGATACATATAATATTTTGAGGTGTTTTATGAGGAAAAGGCAGACGGTTGACGAATTTATACAGCGTCCCGAACGCGTTATTGTGTTCGGTGATAACCGCTATGCGCGCGCGGTGTGCGGAAGATTACTACAAAATCTTAACGATAAGCATAATGCAGACGTGAACTGTATTATGGTGCGTGACGAGCCTGCCGACAAGTCGCGCCGTCAGTTTAACCGCTATGAGCTTAAGTATAAAAAAGGCGCTAAGGAAGTGTTCCTTGACGTGAACTGCGTTTCACGGGTAATAGACGGGTATAACGACTATGAAAGCCTTTCTTCACTTGCTGATAATGAAGATATCACAACTGTTATGTGGGCGCCCGAAAAGAAAAGCTGGATGCTTGAAAATGGCAGAATGAAAAATGAAAAGCATAATCCACTTGCGCTTTTAACTATGCTTTTGTTCCGCCGCTTCTGTCTTGAAATGCGCGGACTTGAGATTATTTCGCTTATGAATGAGGACCAGAACGGCGAGGTATTAAGAAACGAGATAATCGAATATGCCGACATTCGTGGGTTGAGTATGGACTTTGTCAATTGGCTTACAATGGAGGTTAAGTTTATCAATACCTTCGTTGAAAACCGTGTGGGCAACGAAACCATAGATGCTACCCTTTCCATTGACGATGAAAAATATTTCCTGTGCGTTTTTGATAAGGAGGATATGCTTTTATCAAAAAGCAAGCTTGTGACCATAAATCAGGAACTTTCGGGATACTACGTTTTAAGAACGCATATCTATGAGGGGGCGTTATGCAGTGCCTGTGCGTATTCGCTTCTGCACGACGTGAATACGCTTGATGAATTTATGTTCCGCGAAAAGCTTGTAAGGCATATGACCGTTTCGGTGTTTGAAGAAATAGTGCCTGCACTTAACGTGAACTTTGAAACCGTTCAGGCATATACGGTTGAAATGCTTCAAAGGTTTGAGGATGCTTCGGTTACGGTAAGGTGGCGCGATTATGCCGAAAACCTTGGCGAAAGGTTTGCGCGGTCACTTATTCCCGTTATCAGAAGCTTTTACGAAATACACGAAAGAATGCCCAAGCATCTTGTGTTTTCACTTTTCTGCACGTTAAAGCTTTATAGCCTTATGGATATAAACGATGCTTTTGCAAAAAAGCTTAAGGCAAGCGAAAATATACTTTCCGATATTAAGCTTTGGGGTGAGGATATTTCTTACCTTGAAGGCGCGTTGAGTGAGTTTGAGCGCAAAATGAATTAAACTAAAGCCTGCATTGCGCAGGCTTTTTTCTTTTAATGAACGTGATTATTCCTTTAAAAACAAAAATACACATTACCATATCACGTAATTTTCAAAACTATGTAAAAACAAATGCTATACAAAACATATAATATATGGTAGAATACTTAAAATTGGATTTGAGAAAAAAGGAGGGGTGACCCGTGGCATTATCGCAGGCAACGGTAAAAAAGCAAATATCAAGGCTTAAACCGTTAGTAGAGGGATGCTCAATAGAAACCATGCGCAAATGGCAAGACAGAATAGGCGAACTTATGGCGCTGACGTACCGTAAAAGAGTCACCGTTCTTAAAGAAGAGACTGAAAATTTTTTTGGTGCGTGGATAATACCCAAGGATGAAAGAAGACAGGGTGTTATATTATATCTTCACGGCGGCGGCTACGTTGCAGGCGGTGTGGATTATGCAAAGGGCTTTGGCGCAAAGCTTGCTACCGAAACGGGCGCGCGTGTATTTTGTATCGGCTATCGTCTTGCACCTGAAAATATGTTTCCCTGCGCCCTTGATGATGCTGAAGAAGCATACAGATATCTTCTTTTGAAGGGATTTTCGCCCAAGAAGATAGTTATTGCAGGTGAAAGTGCAGGCGGCGGATTGTGCTTAAGCCTGTGCAAGCGCCTTAAGAAAGAAGAAATGCCCGCAGGCATTATTGCCATTTCGCCTTGGACCGATCTTACAATGTCAGGCGAAAGCATAGAAGAAAATAAGGAAAAGGATCCTTCGCTTTCAAAGGCGATGCTTGATTTTTACGCTTCAAAATATACTACTAATCCTAAAGCACCCTTTGTTTCGCCCTTGTTTCATAATTTAGCTGAACTTCCGCCTGTATTGATATATGCAGGCAGTGATGAAATTCTTTTAAGCGACAGCGTACGGCTTCACAAAAAGCTTATTGATTCGGGCGTTATGTCGCAACTGAACGTGGCAAACGGAATGTGGCACGCGTATCTTTTGTACGATTTAAAGGAAAATAAGCGGGATTTTAAGGTGCTTAATCAGTTCTTGAGCCGTGTTTCCTTAAAGGAAAGTAAATTACGGTGGATGCGCCTTGATAATGCGGCAAAAATATACCCTGCCGCAAGAAATCAGCATTGGAGCAATGTTTTCCGTGTTTCTGCAACGCTTAAGGAGGAAGTAGACGTAAAGATACTTCATTCTGCCTTTGACGTTACGTTAAGGCGTTTTCCCTCCATTGGCGCACGACTTCAAAAGGGGCTTTTTTGGTATTATCTTGAACAGCTTTCCTCTGCGCCGCCCATCAAAAAGGAAAGCAGTTATCCCTTGACGCGCATGAATAAAAAGGAAACAAGGCAGTGTGCACTAAGGGTAATAGCATATAAAAACCGTATTGCGATAGAAATTTTCCATTCGCTTACCGACGGTAACGGCGCAATGGTGTTTTTAAAAACGCTTATTGCCGAATATCTTACCGAGCGCTACGGAATAAGCATTCCTAACGAGCACGGTGTGCTTGACAGGCTTGAGGAGCCGGATGAGGCAGAATTTGAGGATAGCTTTATAAAATATAAGGGCAATGTAAAGACTTCAAGGCAGGAGGATACTGCGTGGAGGCTTGAGGGTACAAAGGAGCCGGCAGGCTTTTTGCACCTTACCTGTCTTAAAATTCCCGTTAAAAGCATTCTTGAAAAGGCACACGAATATAACGTAAGCCTTACTGCGTTTTTAGCATCAGTAATGATGATGGCTATACAGAAGATTCAGCTTGAGCGCGTACCCAATATAAACAAGCGCAAGCCTATAAAGGTGCTTATTCCCGTAAACTTAAGAAAGCTTTTTAAAACCAAAACATTGCGTAATTTTGTGTATTATACTACTCCTGAAATCGAACCTGCATTGGGTGAGTACGAGTTTGAAGAAATATTAAAAATAGTAACGCATAAAATGGGTGAGGACGTTACCAAAAAGCAGATGGCAAAGAAGATAGCCGTAAACGTTGAAAGCGAACAAATGCTTATAGTAAAGCTGATGCCGCTGTTTATAAAGAACGTTGTAATGAAAACCATCTTCAACCTTGTGGGCGAAAAGAAGTCCTGTCTTTCACTTTCTAATTTAGGCGCAATAAAGGTACCCGAAAAAATGGAAGAGTATATCGAACGCTTTGATTTTGTTCTTGGCGTGCAGGCAACTGCACCGTACAACTGCGGCGTGCTTTCCTATAAGGATACCCTGTATATAAACTTCATTCGCAACATTAAGGAATCGTACCTTGAATTAAAATTCTTTGAGGTGCTTCGTGATATGGGTATTCCCGTTACGGCTGAAAGCAACAACATAACCGATTAAAAAGGAGAAGTAATATGTACTGTATTAAATGCGGTGTAAGGCTTGAGGATAATCTAAAGGAATGTCCTTTATGTAAAACCCGTGTGTATCATCCGGACCTTGAAATGAACCATGCGCCAAGCACCTACCCTAAAGATGTATATCCCGTTGAAAAAATGAGCGCGCAGGGAATAATGATAATAATTCTTTCTGCGTTTATCGTTGCGGCGGTAACTATCGTACTGTGCGATTTAAGATTTTCCGTAAATATGTGGTCAGGCTACGTTGTGGGTGCAATGATACTTGCCTACTGCACCTGCATATTGCCGTTCTGGTTTAAAAAACCAAACCCCGTTATATTTGTTCCATCAAGCTTTGGCGGTGTAATACTGTATCTTTTGTATGTGTGCATTTTAACGGGCGGAAAATGGTTTTTGCCGTTTGCATTCCCCGTAACAGGTGCGCTTTGCCTTATCGTAACCGCAGCTGTTACGCTGACACGTTACATAAGGGGCGGAAGATTATATATATTCGGCGGAATGTTCATTGCCTTTGGCGGTCTTGCGCTTCTTGTGGAAATGCTGCTTAATCTGACCTTTCCTTCACTTAAATTTATCTTCTGGTCATTGTATCCGTTAGTGTCACTTTCTCTTTTGGGTCTTATGCTTATTTTTCTTGCTATTTATCCGCCTGCAAGGGAAAAAATGGAACGGAAATTTTTTATCTGAATATAAAAACGGTGTGTAATATCAAGTGCGTGCTGATTGTTTTTTTTGCTAAAATATATTGTAAAAAATGCTTTTTGCAAAAGAAAAAACAAAAATGCTTTGCAAAAAGTGCTTTTTAATGATAAAATAAATGCATAAGGAGGGGGGGAGAAATATGAAAGCGAACGTTCATGCGGAATATGAAAGTGATCATCTTCTGTTTAACCACCTTACGCGCACCTGTCAGCAAATAGACCTTGGTGTGTACCATTACCACGATGGCTGGGAGCTTCTGTTTATCAAATCGGGGAATATGGTGTATGAGGTTAACGGTAAGCGTTATAACCTTAAGAAAAATATGCTTGTTCTTTCCCGCTCAAACGAACGGCATCTTATTTCATGCAAGGGAGAAGAGGATTACGAAAGATACAACGTTCTTTTTAATGAAAAGGACGTAAGTATTTGTCAAAGCGTCCCCGATGACGTGCACGTGGTCAATTTTGAAGCCAATAATGCGGTTATAGGCATTTTTGATAAAATGGATTTCTATACCAAGCGCCTTGACGGTGCGGTGCTTGACAAAATACTTCTTGATTTGGTTTATGAGGTAATTGCAAACGTAATTATTGAAACCGACAGTGCTGACGTTGAACAAAAGTTAAAGGTCAGTCCCCTCATCTTGAAGGCGGTGCGGTATATTTCAGATAACCTTCTTACGCTGAAGGGGGTTGATCAGGTATGTGAGGCACTTTTCGTTTCAAAAAGCCATTTGCATCATATGTTTATGCGCGAAATGAAGATAAGCCCCAAAAAATATATTATAACCAAACGGCTTGAGCTTGCCCGTCGTGAGCTTATGCTTGGCGTTAAGGCAACCGAAGTTTATGCATCCTGCGGCTTTAACGATTATTCTTCGTTCTATCGGGTGTATAAGGCGTACTTCGGTTACAGTCCCAAGGTTACCCCAAAAAGTGAATGCGTCAGAATTACCTTTTCTGATTTTATTAAAGGATATAAATGTTAAAGCATTGCTCTTCAATAAGCAATGCTTATTTTTTGTACTATTACTTTAAAAACGTAAATTATTATAAAATGCAAATATGAACATATATTCATATATAAAATGCATTGACCAAAATATATATCGGTGGTATAATTTGACCGACAAGATAAGGTGGGTTATAATTAATGAAAATTTCGGCTGAAGCAAAAAAGGCGATAATGATAGGTACCACTTGCGCGGCATCGTATCTTGCGGTTTATATTGCAAGAAATACCCTTGGTGCAGTTGCACCGCAGATGGTTGAGCTTGGAATAATGACCGAGGAGCATCAGGGTAAATTATCCTCACTTTATTTTATAACGTACGCTATCGGTCAGCTTATAAACGGAAAAATAGGCGATTACATTAAAGCAAAGTATATGATAAGCATCGGTCTTATTATGGCGGGAATATGTTCCATAATGATGGGTATATGCGCAGGCACGTTTTCGGCAATGTATGCGTTCTATGGTATGGAAGGATTTTTCCTTGCAATGATATACGGGCCTATGACCAAGGTGGTGGCCGAAAACACCATGCCGGTGCATACGGTGCGATGTAGCTTGGGTTACACCTTTGCATCGCTATTAGGTTCGCCACTTGCAGGTGTGCTTGCCGCACTTTTCTTATGGTGCGTAGCCTTTTACATAGGCGGCGGCGTGCTTATTACCATGGGTATAATTACGTATCTTCTGTTTACAACGTTTGAACGGAAGGGGCTTATAAAATACTATAACTACGATAAGGTAAAGGAAGCCGGAAGCATAAAGGCGCTTATTAAGCACAGAATAATCAGGTTTACGATTATCTCGGTGCTTACGGGTGTTATACGTACAAGCGTGGTATTCTGGATGACAACGTTCTTTTCCGAGCATCTTGGCTTTGGTGCAAAGAATGCCGCACTTACGTATACGGTATGCTCGTTTATAATATCGCTTACGGCGTTTCTTGCAATATTCATTTACGAAATGCTTAAGCATAATATGGACGTTACGGTATTTATCGGTTTCCTTGTTGCTTCAATATCGTTTGGCTTACTGATGGTGGTGAAGGTGCCGTTCATAAGCATAATTCTAATTGTGCTTGGCGTTGTGGGCGGCGAAATTGCGGCAACTATGCTTTGGTCAAGATACTGCCCAAGTCTTAAGGATACGGGAATGGTTTCTGGTGCAACAGGCTTCCTTGATTTTATGTCGTATATGGCGGCGGCGGCATCCTCTTCAATATTTGCTTCCGTGCTTGAAAGCAGCGGCTGGTACGCAGTTATTGGTATATGGCTTGGCTTGATGCTTATAGGCACCGTGATGTCGATTCCCGTTAAAAAGAAGGCGCAGTAAAGATAATAATACGTAAAAAAGCGGATGCTTATAAGAGATGTACACTTGAGAACAGTAAAAAAGCTGTGTGAAAATTTCACACAGCTTTTAATTTTGTCTCATACCTTGACAAGCAGGGAAATGTACGGCATTTTCCACTTGTTAGGAGAACCTAAAATCCTTTAAATCTTATACTACTTTAAGGATGTTTATCTTTTCTTTTTTAAGCAGATATGCAAATGCACCAAGAGAGACAATGCTATCAAAGGCATTACCAATACCGAACAGTAAGGCAATTCCTATAAGCGACGGTGTCCACACCCCCGTTAAATATAGAATAAATGCAACCCCATAATAAACCGTATTAGTCACTACTGACTCAAAAAGCATATAGTTAGTTTTACCGAGTCCGTAAAATATAGAGTCGAACACGTTTTGGAATGCATAAAGCATGTAAAAACCAACAAGAACAAGCACCAATTCAAACAGCTTATCAACATCGCTGAACTGCAAAATGTTTGCCATAAAAGGCTTCCACATCGGTATGCTTACAAACCAAAGCACTGAAATCATTGCGGTTATACTAAAATATCCAAGCGCGTTTTTACGGATTTTTTCTTTATCGGTTGCTGTTTCTTGTTTGATAAGCTCACCGAGTTGCAAGACAGGCAAAAGTAGCCAACCCCAAATGAAGTTATTTGCTACCCAGTATGTACCTTGCTCGCCAACAACGTTAACCATTCGAGAAATCATTACCATATAGGCAACATTACGGACAAGCGACTCAACACCTGAAACCCCGCCGATTTTTATAAATTCTTT
>JAZQTV010000071.1:0-16323 GCA_045630945.1 Clostridia bacterium | reverse complement strand
CAGGGACAGAACTTGAACAGACGATAACGGCTGTTTCCGAAATCGCTCGACTTGAAAAAGCTTGCAAAAAGCTGAACGTAAAAAAATACATCCACGTTAAAATTGATACGGGAATGCATCGCCTTGGCGTTAGATGCGGTGCTGATTTAGATGAGGTGCTTAATGCGATTAAAAATTCTGAATTCCTTACATTAAAGGGCGTTTTTACACATTTTGCATCATCGGATACCTTTGATAAAAAATATACGTATTATCAACTTGAGCAATTTAAAACCGCAGTTTCTCAAATAAAGGAACACGGATTTAAAGATTATATTGTTCATTGCTCTAACAGCGGTGCGATTTTATCGTATCCCGACATTGACTTTGATATGGTAAGGGCAGGTATTATTCTTTATGGCTATTATCCTTCTGATGAAACTGAAAAGAGCGTTACAGTTGAGCCTGCACTTTCTTTTGAAACAAGAATAATTGCTATAAACAAAATATATAAGGGTGAACAGATAAGCTATGGCGGAACCTATACTGCAAAAAAGGATATGCTTATTGCAGTCCTTCCTGTTGGATATGGTGACGGATATAAAAGGCTTAGTTCAAACCGTGGATACGTGCTTGTAAACGGCAAAAAAGCTATGATTACCGGACGTATTTGTATGGATATGACAATGATAGATATTACTGATATCGCTGCGTCTGTGGGAGATAAGGTGACGTTAATCGGCAAACAGGGCGAAGAGGTTTTAACTGCGGATGACATTGCACGGTGGTGTGAAACTATTAGCTATGAAATACCGCTTTCAATAACAAAAAGAGTGAACAAAATTTATGAAGAATAAAAGAGCAGAAGGAAGAGCTAACAGAAAAAATCTTGCTCCCGATAAACGAAAAAGTTATTCGAAAAAAATTTGCGAAACACTTCAGCAATTTATCACCGATAAAAAAACAGTTATGCTGTATAATAGTATTGACGGTGAGGTTGATTTAAGCTACCTTAAAGGCGACGTACAAGAATTTTTGTTTCCGCGTGTTGAAGACGATCAGCTTGTTGCTGTAAGGGGAACGAGCTTTGAAAAAGGTTCGTACGGCATTATGGAGCCTGTGGGCTCTTCGTTTAATGAAGAGATCGACGTTGTGATTGTGCCCATGTGTGCCTTCGATAATAAGCTCAACCGCCTTGGATTTGGAAAAGGATATTACGACCGTTTTCTAAAAAATCGTAATACGTTAAAGATTGGTGTGGCATTTTCATGTCAGCAAACAGAAGACATTATAAAAAAAGATACAGACGTAACAATGGATTATATAGTGACTGAAAAATTTACCTTGGGGGATAATTAATGAAAAACATATTGAAAATTTCGATAAAATTGCTTCTTTCTTTTATAGCTACAAGTGTTATAGCCTTTATCAGTATGCTGATGTGCTTAAGTGCAAGTGTGGATTTTTTTATTAAGGTTTTACTTGGATTATTATTTATTTTTTTTATTTTGTATCTTGCGTTTAACGTTGCAAGAAACAGGGGTGAGGAAGATTCAAAAACAAATAAGTTTAGTAAAAAGAACGGGTTTGTTGCGGCGGCTATTTGTATGCTTCCTGCAATTATAGTTATCGTTTTATATATGTTCTTAACCTTTAAAGGATGGGATGGGGCAAACCGAACTTTAGCTGATGGTGTATATATTATTTTATATCTGACGTTTCTTGCGTTTACACCCGTTTTGTCTATATTCACGTCATTTAATCCTGCGTTCAGTATTGACTTTGCGCAGCCTGCAATAACGGTTTTGAAGAACATTACAACACCCAATGCTGTTTTTGCACCGCTTTATTTTATTCCCGTTGTTTTATTTATTCTTGCGGCAGGGTTTGGATACTTATATGGGCATAAAGAGCGCAGTTCGCTCGTTGATTCACTTAATAAAGTAAAAAAACAACAAAATAAATAAAATTTAGTATTGAAAAATAGCGTTAAATGTGTTAAAATTATGAAAAATAAGTTTTTATTGAGAGTTGTTAGCGGAAAATACAGGGGGAAGGGAATAGTTTCTCCTGAAAATATGAGTGTTCGTCCAACCTCGCAACGCGTTAAGGAATCCTTGTTTAATATCATCAGGATGGAACTATATAATGCTAAGTTCCTTGATATGTTTTCGGGGACGGGGCAGGTTGGTATTGAGGCGATTTCCAATGGTGCAATAAGCACGTTTATTGATTTAAATACCGCTCTTTTAAAGAAAAATATAGAGCAGATAGGTTGCCAAGATTTTTCAAGAGTTTTTTCGGGCGACTTTAAAAGAGTGATGTCTGATTTAAATGACAAAGGCGAAAAATTTGATTTTATTTTTGCCGATCCACCGTATAATGATGGCTTGTACTCCGATATAATTCGGTTTTCTATGCCATTGTTAAGTGAAGATGGCAAAATTATTCTTGAGCATTCAAGTGATTGTGAAATTACAGCACCTGATGATGCTATAATATTTGATAAGCGGGCTTACGGTAGCAGATCGCTTACTTTTCTTGGAGGAAAAAATGAAAAGAATGGTGTATCCGGGGAGCTTTGATCCGATAACGCTTGGTCACCTTGATATAATCAAGCGTTCGGCAAAAATGACGGATGAGCTTATAGTTGTAATTATGCATAATCCCAACAAAAAGTGCGTATTCTCCCTTGAAGAGCGTGTTGAGATGATCAAGCGTTCAGTTGCATCTATCGATAACGTTATTGTTGACGTTTGCGATAACGGTTTAATGGTTGATTATATGCGCAACGTTGGTGCAAAGTTTGCGGTGCGCGGATTGCGTGCTGTAACTGATTTTGAATACGAAATGCAATGGGCAACCTTCAATCAGATGCTTGATGAAGAATTTGAAGCAGTATTTCTTATGGCTAATACAGAGCATAGTTTTTTGTCTTCGAGCATAGTTAAAGAAATCGGTCGTTTAGGTGGCGATATTAAAAAAATGGTCGCCCCTGAAATATATGAACTTGTAAAGAATAAATTAAACAGTAAGGATAAAGGAGTATAAAAATGGATAGTGTTATTTCAAATTTGTTGGACGAGCTTGAAACAGAGTTAACCGAAACTAAGAAGGGTTTATTCTTTGGCGGTAAGTCGTTAGTTGATACCGATACCTGCTTAAGCATTCTTGATGAGCTTCGCGAATCTTTGCCCTCTGAAATTGAAAGAGCATACAATATTATGAAAGAGCGTCGTCAGATTCTTATTGATGCTGAAGAAGAAGCAAAGCAGTGCATTGCTGCGGCACAGAAAACTGCAGATGAAATGGTTCAGGAGCATGAGATAACCCGCAATGCTGAAATCGAAGGTAAGAGAATAGTTGATCTTGCAAGACAAAATGCTAAAGAAGTTAAGCTTTCTGCTAAAAATTATGCTTTAAGCATTTTTGAAGAATTACAGGAAAAGATTAAGGATCTTGATGGTCAGGTTGCACAGGATCTTGCAGATTTTAATAAGTAATTTTTATGCCGCAGATATATATACCTAGTTATAACCACTATTGTTGTTATAGTGATTGGTATATATATTGCGGTTTTTGTGTATATAAAGCATAAAACGTATGCAATCATACCGCAAATTATACGGTTTAGTACAAATTTAAGCTTATTTATTCCGTCTAAATATCCTAAGCATTGTGAGATTACGCATATTCCGCCAAATGAAAGAAAAAAGCTTATAAGCGGTAGTGCGGTTGAATGTTGAAAATTCTGACTTATTTCTTTAATTCCGTGCGTGAATTCGCATATTCCGTATAATAACGCCGCAATTTTTTCGGGCGGATTTAATATGCTTATTATAATCGTTGATACGATATTGAATATCACCATATAACAACAAACCGAAAGTATTGACGTAATGCTTTCGGTTATTGCTTTTGAAATATCACCGGATGCGTTTTTGAAAATTAACGTTTCGTTATTTTTGTTTTGTGTGTTATATGCAGTAAATATAAATAACGTACACAAATGAATAGCGTATAGGCTATAACCGATGGTGGAAGATTCGAGTGTTACCGTACCTACTGTGCCCAAAATGAATAAAGGACTTGCACAGTAGCATATATTTCCGTAATAATCTATATCTTCCAAGCCGTCATTTTTCATTTCGTGGATTATTCTGCTTCCTGTAGGAAAGCCACACAATATGCTTATTGCATAGGGGAAGCATCCTTCGTTTTTTACGCCTAATACTTTAAAAAAAGGCGATAAAGCAGCTTTAAAATACCTTGTACCGTCATTATAGTACATTATTTTGCTGATAATAAAGAAAGGTAAAAGGTTAGGAAGTACAGAATTTGCCCATAATTCTATTGATGCTTTTGATGAAGCAACCGTTAAATCGGGATAAATCAACAACATAAGAAGAATACATAAATATATCATAATAATTCACCGATATAATTCTATTAAAAAAAGGATGATTATATGAAAAAAGTAGGCTTAGCGCTTGGTGGCGGCGCGGCACATGGCGTTGCACATATTGGTGTTATTCAGGTGTTGATTGAAAATAATATTCCCATTGATTTTGTTTCGGGATGCAGTGCAGGTGCGATAGTTGGGGGATTATACTGTACAGGCAGCGATATGTATATGGCGGGTAAATTATGCTCTTCCATAGAAATGTCGTCATTTATTGATATAATTGTTCCAAGGCTGGGTTTCATAAAGGGTGATAAGGCAGAAAAACTTGTCGATATGTTATGTAAGGGAAAATATATTGAGGAATGTAATGTTCCGTTTTCGGCGGTAGCTTGCGATATTATATCGGGTAAATGTTTGACTGTAGATAAGGGAAAGGTGTCTCGTGCGTGCCATGCAAGCTTTGCAATTCCCGGTGTGTTTGAACCTGTAGATATAAACGGTATGCAGTTAATAGACGGGGGTGCAATAACAAGGGTTCCTGTTGAAGAAGTAAGGAAAATGGGCGCTGAATACGTTATTGCGGTTGATGTTGGGTATCAGGGGGCGGGACATTCTAAAGCCAAAAACTTAATGGAGGTTTTAATGTATGCCTTTGAAATGAGCGATTGGCAGAACGTTGAACCTACGAGGAAGAAATGTGATTGCTTGATTGATCCTGATTTAAGCGATATTCCTATGTACAATCTTTCTAAAGCTGAAGAAGCTATAAATATTGGTAGAGAAGCGGCACTTAAGGTAATTGAAAAAATTAAAGAAGAAATAAAATAAACCGCACTAATACGTGCGGTTTTTGCTATTTTTTTATAAGGCCTAAGGTATAATCTTCATCACCGATAATGTCGGAAAAAATAGAATAAATCTGTGTAGAAAGTACGTTTGTTTCCGAAGAAAGCCTTGTACTAACCGTTCCTTGCTCTGCATCCAATGGGGAAATATAATAATTGTTTAAAAGCGATAAAATAAGCGCTTTTTCTTTGTTTATTGCAAGTAATTTTACCTTTGGTGTATCGTTAATCAATGCACGAAGCTTTGCTTTTGTTATTTCTAAAAGTATACAGCAAAGTATGCGGCTTATTCTTGAGTACGTATAACGTTTGCTTTTTATATTTTGTATAAGCTCGTCCGTTGAGTTTGATACAAGAACTTCTTTTTTTATTTTATATTCAAGTCCTTCGTTTACACCGCATATTTTTGCAAGCTCATCAACGGGCATAGTTATTATTTTATATTTAATTATTTCAAAAAAGCGTTCAAAAAACAGGGGAGAACAATTAAAATCAGCCATCTCGCCGTTCTTTAATCCGTTATGTAAATCATTACGGAGCTTACTTGCTGAAAAGTAATCCATTTTTCTTTTTACGGTTAAGGGAATTATAGAACTATCAAGCAGATCAAGAGCTTTAAGATATTCTTTACCCAATAAGTTATTAGGTTCACCTTCAAAGACGGATAAAGATTTTCCGTAGGATAGACCGCTCTTCATATTTGATTTAAACTGTTCGTCAGGTTCTGTATGCTTTAAGGTTTCAATATCACCGCACTCGCTACCAAAACAGAGGTGAGTACATCCGATGCTATCTGCAATTTGCACACTACCGTAGGAAAAGTATTCGGCTGATTGAAGCGCGTAAATAGTAGGTAATTCAACCACTGCATCCGCGCCTGCTTCTATTGCCGCAGATGCCCTTGAAAACTTGTTAAAAACCGCGTTTTCACCACGCTGAACAAAATTACCGCTCATAATGCAAACAACAAAATCAGCACCCGATAGCTCACGCGCCTTGTTTAATTGGTAAATATGACCCTTGTGAAGAGGGTTGTATTCGCAAATCACACCACAAATTTTAATATTGATCACCTTTTTTCTCAAAAATTCTGTACTTATTTAAAAAGTTGTGTTATAATATTTTTGTATGTTTATTATAGCATATGAATTATTATTTTCAAAATATTTTTTTCATGGAGGTTTTTTATGAAAGTTTTAGTTGTAAATGCAGGATCAAGTTCAATGAAATATCAGCTTTTTGATATGGATAACGAACAGGTAATTGCAAAGGGCGCAATGGACCGTATCGGTCTTGGTGGTGGCTCTGAGCATAAGTATACCGCTAATGGTGAAACAGTTAAGGAAACTGATCTTAACATCCCTAATCACGAGGATGCTATTCAGCGTGTTCTTAATAAGCTTACCGATGAAAAGGTTGGCGTAATTAAGTCTATGGCTGAAATTGATGCAGTTGGTCATCGTGTTGTTCACGGTGGTGATAAGTTTGCTTGCTCTGTTAAGATTACAGATGAGGTTGTTGCAATGATGGAAAGCCTTATTGATCTTGCACCCCTTCATAATCCTGCAAACCTTCAGGGAATTGCTGCATGTAAGGCAGTTATGCCTAACACACCTATGGTAGGCGTATTTGATACCGCGTTTCATCAGACAATGCCTGCAAAGAGCTTTATTTACGGTCTTCCTTATGAAGCATATACCGATCATATGGTAAGAAGATACGGATTCCACGGTTCAAGCCATAAGTTTGTTTCACAGCGTTGTGCTGAAATTTTAGGTAAGAAGCCTGAAGAAATCAATATCGTTTCCTGCCACCTCGGTAACGGCTCAAGTATTGCGGCAGTTCAGGGCGGAAAGTGTATTGATACAACAATGGGTCTTACTCCTCTTGAAGGTCTTCCTATGGGTACACGTTGCGGTAATATTGACCCTGCTATTATCCGTTATCTTATGAATAAGTACAATATGACTATCGATGAGATGGATGCTTATCTTAACAAGAAGAGTGGCGTTCTTGGTATTTCCGGTGTTGGTAGCGATTTCAGAGATCTTGCTGCAGCTGCAGAAGCAGGAAATATGCGTGCAAAGCTTGCTCTTGATATCTTTACTTACAGTGTTAAGAAGTTTATCGGTGCATATGCTGCTGCAATGGGCGGCGTAGATGCAGTTGTATTTACTGCAGGTATCGGTGAGAACGATGATACTGTTCGCGCAGCATCAGTTGAAGGCCTTGAGTTCCTTGGTGTAGAAATGGATTATGAACTTAATAAGACCATTCATGGTAAGGAGCAGATAGTTTCAACAGCTTCTTCAAAGGTTAAGGTTCTTGTAATTCCTACAAACGAAGAGCTTGTTATTGCAAGAGATACAAAAGAACTTGCAAAATAATGATTGACAAAGTATTGCATTATAGATATAATATTTGGGTGTTGTTATGAGTGCTATTGTTTCTGTTAAAGATTCACTGTATAACGAAGGGGATAGGTATGACTTATCTCTTGACGTAAAGCTTGAGCCTGTTGATTATATGGGCAAAGTAAGCTTTGAGTCGGTTAAACTTGAAGGTTATTACTTCTGCGTGGGTGATAACGTGCGTTTTTCCTGTAAGGTTAAGGCGGATTGCGTTTTTGAATGCGACCGTTGCCTTAAGGAATTTCCTCAAAGCTTTAATTTCAGTTTTAATGAAACGTTTTCAGCTGATGCTGAAGATGAAACGTTGCTTATAACAAGAAACCATACTGTTGATCTTCAACCGCTTGTGTTTGATACGATAATTGCATCGCTTCCTATTGAACGTTTATGTAAGGAAGATTGCAAGGGTTTGTGTCCACATTGCGGAATTGATAAAAATTTTTCATCATGCTCATGTAAGAATGACGATAGCGATAATCCTTTCGCAGTACTTCGTGGGCTTGTGGACTAAGGAGGTGTCTACATGGGCGCAATTGCACCAAAGCGTAAAATTTCAAGAGCAAGGCGTGACTCAAGACGTGCTAACTGGAAGCTTTCTCTTCCTGGCATTGTTGAGTGCCCCCAGTGCCATGCTAAGATGCTTGCACACAGAGTGTGCAAGGCTTGCGGTTACTACAAAGGCAAGCAGATCGTTACAAAAGAAGAAAACTAATTCTTTATAACGAATTAAGCGTGTATTTTATATACACGCTTTTTATTTTTTTAACATACTATATTTTAGGGTGATATAGTGTGCTTTTGTTTAAAAAAAGAGTTCGAGAATTGTGTGTGCTTTTTTGATAATATGATATATGAGGCTGACGTTGATTCGGGAACATTATATCAATATAATACAAAGGGGATAATACAGCAAAGTATAAAGCTTGGCGAACACATAAGTGATTATTGTGTTTGCGGCAATGAAATATACGTTATAACATATCTTGATAACAGATTGATTCTTTTATACGATTTTTATGTAAATAAAGAGGTTGAACTTGATTTTGTTCCACAAAGCATTATTGCAGATGAATATATTTACGTGTTGTTAAATGATGGGTTTTACAGTGTGATTCAGCAATACGACAGGAACGTTAAGCTTCTTAAAAATATAAAAACACCAAGACAGATAGGTGATATTTTTTTACGCAATGACAAGTTAATATTTAATGGGTTAAATTATACGTATGTTTTTAATAAGACGCTAAACGTATACTATATAAAAAAAGCACAGGCAAATGCCTGTGCAGATATTCCTATAATACTATAATCAGCAATCCTTCATAAGAACTGTATACAACGAAGCTATTGCTTCATCAGCGCGATTTTCCCAGTTAGAAGCAATGAATTTTGCTTCTTCTTCGTCGTGAGCAACCAAAAGTATATCGTTCATCAACATATCCTTATCAAATGCGCGCAAATGAACCTGATAGCAACCGTTATCAAGCTTTGTAATACGAGTGCTAACCTTTGATTTCAGCTTAAGCTCACTTGACTTTTCTGCGACGTAGCTTAAAATTTTTTTGCGTACGCTTCCTCTTACGTCATTTTTTAAATGTGAAAGCGTAATTCTACCGTTGACTGTAATTGAATATTCACAGCCCATTGGCGTATCAAAAGCCTGAACAAGACCCTTGTCAGTAAGGTCAATCACCGCAACAGAAATTTCTATATAAGTGTAATCTGACGAATCAAGTGCGTCACTCATTTGCTCAATAGTAAGCGGAACCTTTGCCTCCTGTAAAAGATACAGTACGGTCAAGGAAACGTTAGTAAAATCCATTCAAATCTCCTGTAATTAAAAGCCCGCGGAATGCAGGCTTTTATTTTTATGCAAGATATTCTTTGATATCTTCAAGAAAATTATTTATTTCCTGTGCATCGTCTGATAAAATTTCAAGCTCAATAGGCTGTGAAAGATCAAGACTGAATATGCCCAAAATGCTCTTAGCATCAACAACGTATCTTCCTGAGCGAAGGTCAATATCAAATGCGTACTTGCTTATTACGTTAACAAAGGATTTAATCTTAATTGATTCACTTAAATTTATCATTACTTTTTTCATAATATGTTACCTCCTGTGATTAAAAATATAAATATCCGTCTTTCTCGTATTTTGTGTCAATCTTTGTGCCGTTGATTGTAACGTTAAAGGTTGTTGCATCTTTCGCGTTTAAGCGGATGTATGAAAGCTTGTTTTTGCCATCAAAGTCAATATTAACCGTCATTATACCGTTATCAATTGACCAAGCGGCATATATATCACCGTACATTGTGGGTACAATACCTTTTGCGTTAGTAACAAGTGCTGTGTGGGGGGCAAAGGTAAATACCTCAAAGCCGGGCTCTTCGGGAAGAATACCTAAAACGTAGCCTGAAAGAATATGTGCAACTGCTGTGTCGGGATGTGAACGGTCGCCCCATGCATCGCCGTTGCTTTCCTTTATGGGTGGATAGGTCATACATTCCCAGGTTGTCATAGGCCCACGCCAATCGTTAAGCGCCTTTATCCAGTTTGCAGGATGCATATGATGTGATCTGAAATCAAAATAAGGATCGGCAAGTGCATCGTAAACGATAAAGTCTTCATTCTCCTCTACGTACTGATATCCGGGGAAAATGAGTGATCTGATAGCTTCTTCATCAAAATCATACATATATGCACCGCGAATCATTAAAGCGGCAGTCTTTGCGTGACCGGGTGTGAAATCAAGAAGCGCATCAAGTGCGGGCTTAGCTTCTTCTTTTGTATCAAAATATCCGATTGAAAGTGCAAGTGAGTTCGACATTCCGCACATTTCGCGGTCTGTAAGGCTCTTTGTTAAGAAGCCTTCTTCGCTTGTAAAGTATTTTTTTATTGCTGCACGAACTGTGTTCTTTCTATAAGTAAACTCTTTTTCGTCTTCGGTTTTGTTAAGGTATTTTGCAATGTATGCAGCTTCAGCAAATGCTTCTGAAATGATAAGGTTGTTATATGTAAATTTGCCCATATCATTTAAAACGTGATCCCAAAGACCTTTACTTGTTGCATAACGCTGGTTGAATAAACCGTCCGACTCAACAAAGCGCCACAAATAATCAACATCATCCTTTATGTTCTGATAGATTTCCTCGCAAAGCTTTTTATCGCCTGTAAAAAGGAGATAGTCAGCCAATGTGGGAACAATCCATGCAGAGAATATATCGGACTCATAATAACCGTATTCGCCGATTTCGGGTCTTTTTCTGTTTTCGGGATAGCAGGTACCCCAAATATATCCTTCAGGAGTCTGGTGGAATGCAAACATTTTTAAGGATTCGGGCATGGCAACGAAATCCTTAAATGCATAATAAATGTTTCTGCCTGCCCAGTCAAGATCGCCAATCCAAGGAAGTCTGTCACGTTTTGCACCATCGGAAACAAATGGCATTGAACGTGTAAATTCATAGGCATCAAGGTCAGTAGAGAAATCGTCAGCCCAAATAACACCGTTCTTATCAGAAGCCTTTAAATCCTTAGCAAGTGCCCATTTTTCTGTTGTCTGACAGAAACCGAATGAACCACAGGTATAAGTATCGTCTGTAAACTCAAGATATACCATTCCGTCAATAGCATAAGTGAACTTATTTCCGCATACGGTAACGGTAATATTGTAGAATTTATTATCAACGATATCAAAATCTACTTTGGTTGATTTGATAAGCTTATATGCACTATTTTTTCTGATAAATGCTTCAACCGTGCCGTCAAGACTAAGGAATATAGCATAACCGCTTTCGATATCTGTTGCACGAACTAATGCGCCGATACCTGACGTCATCTGCGGATTGTATGCAATTGCACCCTTAAATTCAATGGTGTAATCGGTAAGCGATGTTCCGTTTTTATAAAAGCCTGCATCGTTGCCTTTAGTAAGAGCACGAAGCAAAAGCGTGTTATTAAGGGTATCCCATGAATGAGAATTGTTTATTGTTGCAATCTGACAGGTCCAGCATGAAGCGTACCAAAGCTTTGTGAGCTCGGGATCAGAGCATTCAAACGCACCGTCATATTTTGAATCGTCGGATGTATAATAGATGTAAGCGTATTCAATTTCAACACTTGTTCCGGGGGTTTCAAGCTTGATCATTAACCAGTTTTCCTGACCTTGAACAAGGGGAGAAATGTATTCACCGTTATGTGTGATGGTGAAAAGATTAAATCTGTTGGGGTCACCGGGTAAAACAGGAAGCTCTACACCAAGATACTTACAACAACCGCGTCTGAAATCACCGTCTTCACCGCTTTTTTCTTCCATAATGTAATCGTACCAGTCGGAATATGCTAATCTTAAAACGGGATTTTTACCGGTAAAGGATTTTATCTTAAAAACAGGATAGCCGCCAACAGAAGGTCTGCCAAGGTGAAGAAGTACTTTAGGTGCAGTTTCTCCGTCGTAGGTTAATACAGTTGTACCGTTATCTGAAAGCAGGTTATCAACGTCAGAAACGTTACCGTAAACGTGTTTTACGGATAAAGGGAAGCATTTTTTGCTTTGGGGACAAAGAATATGTTTGTTAAAATCGTTCAAACTCATTTTAGGTAACTCCCATAAAATATTTTTAAATATTATACCAAATATGCACTATTATTGCAAGATAATTTTGCTATTAAATAGCTAAAATATTGACAAAAGATATCAAAGGAATTATAATATCTACAAAACTATTAGGAGAATTATTATGCTCGAAAGATTTGAACACAATGTTGATTTTTGTGTTGTTGGTGGCGGTCTTGCAGGTATGTGTGCCGCTATTCAGGCAGCAAGAGAAGGAAAGAAGGTAGTTTTAATTCACGAACGTCCTGTTTTAGGCGGAAATGCATCAAGCGAGATTCGTATGTGGGTTTGCGGTGCATACGGCGAAAATAACAGGGAAACGGGCATAATTGAAGAAATAAATCTTGAATCACTTTATCGTAATCCTTATAAGAACTACTCTGTTTGGGATAGCATTTTATTTGGAAAGGTTAAGGCTGAAGAAAATATTACGCTCTTACTCAATACGTCGGTTTGTGACGTTGATATGGAAGGCGCGAACATTAAAACTGTTGTTGCATGGCAAATGACAACACAAGCATGGCATTACGTTCAAGCTAAATTTTACGCAGATTGTTCAGGCGACAGTATTCTTGCGCCCCTTACTCACGCGCAGTTTAGGCTTGGTAGAGAAAGTGCGGATGAATTTAACGAAAAAATTTCCGTTAAGGTTGAGGATAAGAAAACAATGGGACTTTCTTGCTTAATTCAGGCAAGAAAGACTGATGAAAACATCGAATTTATTGCACCTGAATGGGCAAAAAAACTTACGGATGAAGATATTAAACGCCGTATGCCGAATATGGAAAGTCCTTGGGAAAACTTCTGGTATTTGGAGTTGGGTGGCGATAAGGATTCGATAGGTGATACAGAAAATATTCGCGATGAATTAATTGCGCTTGCGTTTGGCTATTGGGATTATTTTAAAAACAGCGGAAAATTTGATGCATCAAAGTGGCAGCTTGATTTCGTTGGCTTTTTACCGGGTAAGCGTGAATCAAGGAGAATGATTGGTCCCCACATATTAACCCAGGGTGACGTTTTAAGCGGTGGACGTTTTAACGATAATATTGCTTACGGCGGATGGGGGCTTGATGACCACGACCCCCGCGGTTTTTATCATAAGGGAAATGCAACGGATATCGACCCTGTTGAAAACGTATACGGTATTCCATACAGATGTGTTTATTCGGCAAATATAGGCAACTTGTTCTTTGCAGGCAGAAATATAAGTGCAACCCACGCGGCTATGAGTTCATCACGAGTAATGATGACATGTGCCATACTTGGTCAGGCAGTAGGCATGGCGGCCGCAGTTGCGATAGAAAACAATACAGATCCGCAAGGTGTACACGATTTTTACATCGAAGAATTACAGCAAAGATTATTAAGAAACGACTGTTTTATTCCTTATCTTAAGAGAGAGGTAAGCGAAAAAACAGTTAATGCGTATATTTCGGGATGCGAAAATTCTGACAACTTGAAAAACGGCATAGATAGAAACAATAAACTGTATGAAAACGAAGAAAACGGAGTATTTGCTTCGTTGGGCGGAAAAATCACGTATAATTTTTCAGAGCCAACGTATGTTGAAGTTGCACATATCACCTTTGATAGTGATCTTGATAGAGTAACTTTGCCCGGTGATGCTTGTGAGCGTTATCACAGTATGCGTTGTAATTTGTTGCCCGATTCCCCTAAAATGCATATGCCCACTACTTTGGTTAAAGAATTTGAAGTGAAGTACGTGCTTGTTGACGGAACAGTTAAAACCATAAAGATTGAAAATAATATCAAGCGAATGAATGAGTTTGTTGTTGATGAATTGGTTAGGGAAATATCTTTAATTCCCGTTAAGCTTTGGGGCGAAGGGAATAGTGCTCATATATTTGCGTTTGATGTTTATTGATAGGTGAATTATGTCTGAACAACCAATAGGCTTTTTTGATTCAGGTGTTGGCGGAATATCGGTTTTAAAGCATTCTTTATTTGTTATGCCTGAAGAAAATTATATATATTTCGGCGATTCGTTGAATGCACCTTACGGTACAAAAAGCGAAGCTGAGGTTTTTAAATTAACTGAACGCGGTATAAATTATTTGATAGATTTAGGTGCAAAGGCTATCGTTGTTGCTTGTAATACGGCAACAAGCATTGCAGTTGATAAACTTCGTGAAAAAACGGAAATTCCAATTGTAAGTATGGAGCCCGCAATAAAGCCTGCTCTTGAAAAAACTGACGGTAAGGTTTTATTGCTTGCTACAAAAGCAACGCTTTCGTCACAAAGAGTCAATGCGCTTATTGATAGATATGATGATTCAAACAGAGTCGTTAAGGTGGTTTGCCGTGAGCTTGCTAAAAAAATTGAAGAAGCTGCATTTGGTGAATCGGGAATTCAAGAATATTTAAAGGAAATCCTTTCGTATTATTCTGATGAAAACGTTACTGCAGTTGTGCTTGGGTGTACACATTATCCGTTTGTAAAAGATAAAATAAGAGGCGTTTTGAACAAAAATGTGCTATTTTTTGACGGAATTGACGGTACTATTGCACATTTGTGCAATATTTTACAAAAAAATCAAATAAAAAACTGTTCAAAATCAAAAGGATATGTTAAAATAGAATCATCAGCAACAGATCCTGATGCTATTAAGCTTTATTACAAGCTATTAAATGGAGGTATTTTATGAGATGTATGTTTTGCGGTTGCCTTGATAGTCGCGTGCTTGATTCACGTCCTACTGAGGAAGGTAGCGTTATCCGTCGTCGTAGAGAATGTCCCGAATGCGGTAAAAGATTTACCACGTATGAAAAGATTGAAACCTCTCCTGTTATGGTTGTAAAAAAAGATGGCTCGAGGCAGCTTTTTGAAATAGATAAGGTTCGTCGCGGCATCGTTAAAGCTTGTGAAAAATGTAAGGTTTCCGTTGAACAGATTGAACACGTTGTAAATGATATTGACAGACAGGTTCACAGTTCTCTTGAGCATGAAATAAGCTCTATTGAGATTGGTGAGCTTATCATGGATAAGCTAATGCAGCTTGATCAAGTTGCATACGTTCGTTTTGCATCTGTATACCGTGAATTTAAAGATATTGATTCCTTTATGAAGGAGTTAAGCTCTTTGCTTAAAAAAGATTAAAAAAATCCACCGAAAAGGTGGATTTTATTTTTTTATTTTGTTTAAAGTTTCAATATATAAGCTGTTCTTGCTTGGGGTGAGTATTTCAATCATTTCTTCAAAGGATACTAGTTTAATTGCTTCAACCTCTTCCTTTTGAATTATACAATTTTTAATGTCAAAATCGGTTTCCAAAAGAAATATATCAAGTAAGATGGTATTTTGATATATACCGTGAAAATAAAGCGTGTAATTATCTTCTTGTGTGCTTAAGCCAAGCTCTTCATTTACCTCGCGAATTGCCGCTTGAATACCGTTTTCACCAGCTTTTACTCTGCCGCAGGTGGCATCCCATTGTCCCGGATAATACTTTTTTGTAAGTGCGCGCTGCTGTAGTAAATATTGACCGTTCTTGTTTTTTATAATTATATGCACAAGGAAGCCGTATTCACCCGAATTAAGCTTTATACCTTCGTGAAATATTTTTCCTGTTGGTTGCAGATTATCATCATATACGTCCCATAATTCCATTATCCAAACACCTCGCAAGCAGCAATAAGCTTTAGAAATTCCTTGTTAAAATTATTCTTACCATAAATATCCAAAAATCTATCGGTATATTTGTCTGTTTTTAAATTGAAATTAAGCGTCCATACGCCCCAGAATAAATCAATATGCTTATCACCGATGCCTGCATTACCAAGATCAATATGTGAAACAAATTTCCAATTATCAAATATTACGTTAGGTAAACAATAATCACCGTGAATAAGCGTATCGTTCTTTAATGCTGATTTATTTCGTTGTATTTCATGCCATGCATCTTCACTTGATGTATAACCCCAATTATCAGGGAATAATGATGCATCAAATTGACCCGCAAAATAATTTTGTTCTGCAAATGAAATATATTCGTTTGTGCGCTCGGGAACGGGGCAGTTGGTTGCTTTTGTACAGTGCAATGCA
>JAZQTV010000070.1:0-10373 GCA_045630945.1 Clostridia bacterium | reverse complement strand
AAGCGGTCTTAGGAAGACAATCCTTTTGTACAACTCCTTGGCTCACAGAACGACATGGCTACGATCCGACTTACTGCTACGGGGAAGATTGCGCTACCCGAAAAACCGCCCATTTTGTTTGCAATAACAGGCTTCTTTGTTTTAAGATCTATACGCATACCAAGCAAGGTGTTGATAAGGCTGATGCCGTCTGCACCGCCATCCTCGCACGCCTTTGCAATAGAAACTATATCCGTTACGTTAGGCGAAAGCTTTATAATAACAGGCTTTGTGGTTACCTTCTTTACTGCCTTTGTAACCTCCATTGCGTTTTGGGGCGAAGTACCAAAGCTCATACCGCCGCCGTGTACGTTGGGGCAGCTTATATTTACCTCAAGCCAGCCTACCTGCTCACACTTATCAAGCTTTTCGCAGGTGTAAGCATAATCTTCAACAGAGAATCCGCTTACGTTTGCCATAACCTTTTTGTTAAAGCATTTTTTTAATTTAGGAAGCTCCTCGCTTATAACCCTTTCAACACCGGGATTTTGAAGACCAACGGCATTTATCATACCGCTTGTGCATTCAGCAATACGTGGTGTGGGGTTGCCGAAGCGTGCATCCTTGGTGGTACCCTTGAAAGAGAACGTACCTAAAACATTGATATCGTAAAGTTCATTAAACTCATAACCGTAACCAAACGTTCCGCTTGCGGGGATTACGGGGTTATCAAGTTCAATCCCGCAAAGGTTTACACTTAATTTTCCCATAATATTTCCTCCTTTTCAAGCACGGGGCCGTCCTTGCATATGCGCTTATAACCTGTAACCGTCTTACAGGAACAGCCCATACAAGCACCAAAGCCGCAGCCCATTCTTTCTTCAAAGCTGAACTGACCGCTCGTTACGCTTTTTTTGTAAATTGCTTTAAGCATGGGTTCGGGACCGCAGGTATAAAAATACGAATAATCAATATCCATTTTATCGGTAACAAATCCCTTTGTACCCATTGTACCGTCAACAGTAGTTACGTATACCGTTGCGCCAAGCTTTTCAAATTCTTCCTTGTAAAAAACCTCTTCCTGAGTGTTAAAGCCAATGATAACCGTAACGTTTTTGCCCATTTCAATAAGCTTTCTGCAAAGCATATACATAGGCGGAACACCTACACCGCCGCCTAAAAGCAACGGATTTCCCCCTGCCTTTGACAGATCGTAGCCGTTACCAAGACCCGTTAAAACATCAAGCATCTGACCGTTTTTGATTTCTGCCATCTGCTTTGTTCCCTTTCCCACTACCTTGTAGATAATGGTAAGCTTATCGCCCTGAACGTCACAAACGGAAATAGGTCTTCTTAAATACAAGCCGTCAAGCTTGATGTTTACAAACTGACCTGATGCCGTTATTTCACTTGTATCGCCCTTAAGCACCATCTTATAGACAGTGCTTGTAAGGGGCGTATTATCTGTTACAATAAAAAAACTCTGCTTCATTTTTCACCTTATGCATCTATTGTTGAAATTGTAAGGGTCGTTTCCTCAAGAACGTCAAGCAATACCTTAACGGTATCAAGCGAGGTGAACATCGTTACGTTATTTTCGGTTGCATAACGGCGGATTTCATAACCGTCAGTCATCTGACCGCTGCCGATATCACGGGTGTTAATAACGTAAGCTATATGTCCCTGACGAAGTGCATCGGGTATCTCATCCGGATCCTCATGAATCTTATGAAGCACGTGAGTGCGGATGCCGTTTGCCTTAAGGAATTCTGCAGTACCGTGTGTTGCCTGAATATTAAAGCCAAGGTTATAGAATCTGCGGATAAGCGGAAGTGCTTCATCCTTATCCTTATCAGCGATGGTTGCAAATACCGTACCGTAATTCTGAAGGTGCATACCTGAAGCCTGAAGCGCCTTATAAAGTGCACGGTTAAGCTTGTCATCATATCCGATAGCTTCACCCGTTGATTTCATTTCAGGTGAAAGGTAAGCATCAAGACCTCGAATCTTATTAAACGAGAATACGGGAACCTTTACGTACCAGCGGTTCTTTTCGGTGGGATAGATACCGAAGATGCCTTGTTCCTTAAGGCTCTTGCCCATAATAACCTCAGTGGCGATATCGGCAAGTGAGTAGCCTGTTGCTTTTGAAAGGAACGGTACTGTTCTTGATGAACGGGGGTTTACCTCGATGATGAACACGTTGTCGTGTTCATCAACGATGAACTGAATATTGTAAAGACCGATAATGCCAATGCCAAGACCAAGCTTTTTAGCATACTGAAGAATTATTCCCTTAACCTTGTCAGAAATTGAGAAGGTGGGATATACGCTTATGGAGTCACCGGAGTGGATACCTGTTCTTTCAACAAGCTCCATAATACCGGGAACAAATACGTCGTGGCCGTCGCAGATAGCGTCAACCTCAACCTCTTTACCCTGTATATACTTATCAACAAGAACAGGCTTGTCCTCATCGATTTCAACAGCGGTCTTAAGGTAGTGACGAAGCTGCTCCTCGTTAGCAACTATCTGCATTGCTCTTCCGCCTAAAACAAAGCTGGGACGAACAAGCACGGGATAGCCGATTTCCTTTGCGGCGTTGATACCGTCTTCTATCTTTGTTACTGCCCTACCCTGTGGCTGAGGAATATTAAGCTCCTCAAGTACCTTTTCAAAGCTATCACGGTTCTCGGCACGCTCGATAGCCTCACAATCAGTACCGATTATCTTTACACCGCGTGCCATAAGGGGTTCAGCAAGGTTGATAGCCGTCTGACCGCCAAGTGAAGCGATAACGCCTTCGGGCTTTTCAAACTCGATTATATTCATAACGTCCTCAGTTGTAAGAGGCTCAAAGTAAAGCTTATCAGCAGTAGTATAGTCAGTTGAAACGGTTTCGGGGTTGTTGTTGATGATAATTGCTTCGTAACCGGACTTTTTGATAGTGGTTACTGCGTGAACTGTTGAATAGTCAAATTCAACACCCTGACCGATACGGATGGGACCTGCACCTAAAACGATTATCTTCTTGTTGCTTGAAAGCCTTGATGCGTTTTCACCCTGATATGATGAATAGAAGTAAGGAATGTAAGCATTGGTGTGGCAGGTATCAACCATCTTGTATATGGGGAAAATGTTGTTTGCCTTACGGGTATTAAATACCTCAAGTTCACTGATTCCCCAAAGCTTTGCAATAAACTTATCGCCAAAGCCCATCTTCTTTGCGGCTTTAAGAACTTCAATATCACCCTTATTCGCCCTAACAGTGCTTTCCATTTCAATAATGGTCTTAACTGCTTCAAGGAAATAACGTGTAATCTTTGTTACGTCGTAAATCGTATCAATATCGGTGCCGTGTCTTAAAAGCTCGGCTACAGCGAAGATGTTATCATCCTTGAATTCCTTAATGTAATCAAGAAGCTGATTCTCGGTCATATTATCAAACTTGGGCAGGTGGAAGTGATATGCACCTGTTTCAAGTGAACGAACTGATTTAAGAAGACATTCTTCTAAGGTTGAACCGATACCCATTACTTCACCCGTTGCCTTCATCTGTGTGCCAAGGGTGTTCTTTGCAGTTGCAAACTTATCGAAGGGGAATCTGGGAAGCTTTGCAATAACGTAGTCAAGCTGAGGCTCAAAAGCCGCATTGGTGTTTGCTATTGCAATATCCTCAAGTGCCATACCAACTGCAATTTTTGCAGTTACACGCGCAATGGGATATCCGCTTGCCTTTGATGCAAGTGCCGATGAACGTGAAACACGGGGGTTAACCTCGATGAGATAATACTGGCTTGAATTGGGATCAAGCGCAAACTGAACGTTACAGCCGCCCTCAATCTTAAGCTCACGAATAATCTTGATAGCTGAATCGTTAAGCATTTTAAGATCATGATCGCTTAAGGTCATAATAGGAGCAACAACAAGTGAGTCACCTGTATGTACGCCTACGGGGTCGATATTTTCCATACCGCAGATGGTTATTGCGTGGTCGTTCGAATCGCGCATAACCTCGAACTCGATTTCCTTATAACCCTTAACGCTCTTTTCAATAAGAACCTGATGAACAGGTGAAAGCTTGAATGCGTTAATACCAACCTCAATAAGCTCCTCTTCGTTATATGCAAAGCCGCCGCCTGTGCCGCCCAAGGTGAATGCAGGGCGAAGTACAACGGGATAACCGATTTCCTTTGCCGCCTTCTTTGCCTCTTCAAGATTGTACGTAATTTCTGAAGGAATGGTAGGCTCGCCTATTGACTGGCAAAGCTCCTTAAAAAGCTCACGGTCTTCAGCGCGCTCGATACTCTCGCTGCTTGTACCTAAAAGCTCAACACCGCACTCCTTTAAAACGCCCTTCTTTTCAAGCTGCATTGCAAGGTTAAGACCTGTCTGACCGCCAATGCCGGGTACGATAGCGTCAGGACGCTCAAATCTTAATATCTTTGCGATGTATTCAAGGGTAAGGGGTTCCATATACACCTTATCCGCGATGGTGGTATCGGTCATTATGGTTGCGGGGTTTGAGTTACACAAAACAACCTCGTAGCCCTCTTCTTTAAGCGCAAGACACGCCTGTGTGCCTGCATAGTCGAATTCAGCCGCCTGACCGATAACGATGGGGCCTGAGCCGATAATAAGTATTTTCTTTAAATCTGTTCTTTTTGCCATTTCAAGTTTCCTCCTGAATTATAAGCTGTATATAACTTTATCGTTTAAAACGGTAAGTAAGCATTGTGATGAAAGCTCCATTCCCTCAAAGGGAGTTGCTTTACCCATTGAAATAAAATCCTTAGGATCAACCGTAATCTGTTTTTCAAGATCCCACACGGAAAATCCGTTATCCTGAATATTGAACCGCTTTTGCGGATTTTCGCTTAAAAGTGCTATAAGCTTTTCAAGCGTTATGATATTTTCTTTAACAAGCTTTGTGTACATAACGGGGAATGCCGTTTCAATGCCCACAACGCCAAACGCACTTTTTTCAAGCCCCTTTGATTTTTCCTCGGCAGAATGGGGTGCGTGGTCTGTTGCAATCATATCGATCGTGCCGTCGATAATGCCCTCGACAAGTGCAATTCTGTCTGCCTTTGACCTTAACGGCGGATTCATCTTAAAACGTCCGTCTTCCATAAGATCACTATCGTCCATAACAAGATAATGCGGGCCTGTTTCACAGGTAATATCCACGCCGTCTTTTTTAGCCTGTCTGATTATTTCAACGCTTTCCTTTGTGGAAATGTGGCACACGTGGTATTTAACGCCTGTTTCCTTTACAAGCTCAATATCTCTTGCTATCTGCGCGTATTCGCTTTCGGAACAGATTCCCCTGTGCCCGTGTGCCTTCGCATACTCGCCCTTGTGAATGTATCCGCCCTCAAGCAGACTGTTTACTTCGCAGTGGGCAACTATCATTTTGCCAAGCGCCTTTGCCTTTAGCATTGCCTGACGCATCATATCATCGTTCTGCACGCCGCGTCCGTCATCTGAATAAGCTATGGCAACGTCCTTCATATTTTCAAGCTCCGCAATTTTTTCACCCCGTTGGCCTTCGGTTATTGCACCGTAGGGGTAAACGTTTATTACTGCATCGCGGTCAATAATGCTTTTTTGCAGCATTATATTTTCCTTTGTATCGGGCACGGGATTAAGATTGGGCATTGTACATACCGAAGTATATCCGCCGCGTGCCGCCGCCCTTGACCCTGTAAATATCGTTTCTTTATAAGAAAAACCCGGCTCACGAAAATGCACATGCACATCGGTAAAGCCGGAAAAAATACAATATCTATCTGTGTTAAGGGGACAATTACCCGATTTTTGAAAAAATGAAGACACTGCCGCTATATGCCTGGGTGTAAGTCCTACAGTTTTGGCTAATATCTTTTCCATCAGCTTGTCCTTTCACAAAAAAAGTCCTGCCCTGAAACAGCGGCAAGACACACAAAAACCGAACACAACCTGCGCTGTATTCACTGAACTATTTTAATCTTACCGATATCACAGTACCGACCTTTAAAGATTTATTTTTTACTGTTAGAATTGTATCACTTTCAGCCAAAATTGTCAATCGACTTTTGCCCTTTTTTACATAAAAAACGCACATTTTTATAGGTATGTCTGATACGCTCAAATGTGCAAATATTCATATATTAGTGATAGCCGCAATATCACCTAAAAACACCTTTTATTTCGTTTGGCAGAGCAGTCCTCACATTTGCCGCAACGGTAGCAAATTTCATTGTTACACTCCCCCTTTTCAAAGAAAAGCTTCAGGTTTTCTACCGTTGTTTCAGCAATATTGTTAAGCGCCTCCTGCGTTAAAAACGCCTGATGGGAGGTAACTATAACGTTAGGCATTGAAATAAGCTTTAAAAGCGTATCGTCGGTAATGATATTTTCCGAAAAATCCTCAAAGAAAATATCGGATTCCTCCTCGTATACATCAAGGCACGCACCGCCTATCTTTTTACTGCGTATGCCCTCTATAAGTGCCTCGGTATCAATCAACGCACCGCGTGAGGTGTTGATTATAATAACACCTTCCTTAAGACTATTTAAGGTATTGCCGTTAAGCATATGTTTTGTTTCCTCAGTCAGTGGACAGTGGAAGGAAATGATATTGCTTTTTTCGTATAATTCTTCAAGACTTACATAATTAATATCGCTATCCTTTAAAGGAAATTTATCATAGGCAATTACGTTCATTTTAAAGCCCCTGCATATATCAACGAATACCCTGCCTATCTTCCCCGTACCGATAACGCCTACGGTCTTACCCTTAAGGTCAAAGCCGGTCATTGAATTAAGTGAAAAATTAAAATCGCGGGTACGGATATACGCTTTATGGGTTTTTCTCACCTGTGTAAGCAGTAACGCTATTGCATGCTCGGCAACTGCGTAAGGCGAATATGCAGGCACACGTACCACGTGCACCTTATTAAAGGCGTGCTTTATATCTACGTTATTATAGCCTGCGCATCTTAACGCAATTATTCTTATGCCCATAGCATAAAGCTTATCTATAACAATGCCGTTCACCGTATCGTTTACGAATACACATACGCCATCACAGTTCTCCGCAAGCTTTACAGTATCCTCGTTAAGCTTGGCTTCAAGAAATTTAAAGCTTATACTATTTTCTTTGCCGTACCTTTCAAATGCTTCAATATCGTACGTTTTAGTATCAAAAAAAGCTATTTTCAAACTTATCACCTGTGATTATAATGCGCTTTTTTCTTACAAAACATACAAAAAAGGCGACTTAAAGTCGCCTTTTTTAACTGAAATTATTCTTCGTCGGAAGCTTCCTCTGTTACTTCTTCCTCAACCTCTTCTTCAGCCATAAGAGCCTTAATTGAAAGGCTGATACGCTTTTCGTCGGGGTTTACGTTAAGAACAAGTGCTTCGATTTCCTGACCAACTTTAACAGCTTCGTCAACCTTCTGAACGAACTTGTTGGAAACCTCGGAAATATGGATAAGACCATCAATGCCGGGCTCAAGAGCAACGAACGCACCGAATGAAGTAATACGAACAACTGTTCCCTTTACGATGGAATCAACTGCATACTTTTCAACTGCATTGTCCCAGGGCTTAGGCTGAAGCTGCTTATAGCCAAGTGAAATTCTCTCGTTTTCTCTGTCAAGCGAAAGGATAACTACCTGAATTTCTTCATTTACCTTAAGTACGTCTTCAGGCTTATTGATACGATACCATGCGATATCACCGATGTGAATAAGACCGTCAACACCGCCAAGATCAACGAATGCACCAAAATCGGTAAGTCTTCTTACGATACCTGTTACGGTTTCACCTTCCTGAAGCTTTGACCAAGCCTCATCAAGTGCTGCCTGACGCTCTTCCTGAACGATAGCACCGTGTGTTGCAACTACCTTGCGATGCTTTGCATCAATATCAATAGCGCGTACACGAAGTGTCTGGCCAACGTAACGGTCAACGTCACGAGCAAAGCCGTTTGCCTTTATCTGTGAACGGGGAATGAAAACACGGATGCCGTCATAATCAGCAGTTAAGCCGCCCTTTACAGCTTCCTTAACAGTTACTTCGAAAATTTCGCCGTTAGAAATGGATTGAAGGGCCTTATCTGCCTCAAGGCGTGCGATAACCTTCTTTCTTGAAAGGATAACGTTTCCGTTGCCATCATTGACCTTGAGTACCTCTACTTCAATTTCGTCACCTTCTTTGAAGAGTGCTTTGGGATCTTCGGCACCGGAGGCTGTTAATTCCTCTTTGGTAATCAAGCCATCAGCTTTATACCCGATATCTACGCTTACTTCATCTTCTTTAGCATAGATAACCTTACCCGTAACGATCTGTCCGGGACGGATTTTTACCAGAGTTTTATTCATTTCTTCTTCAAAACTCAGGTTTTCTGCAAAAATTTCATTTTCGCTCATTTTTTCCACAACCTCCTTTATCAACCAATCCGGCGTGGAAGCACCGGCGGTCACACCTATGATATCGTTTATATATGTTTTAATCGCTGAAACCTCATCAGGAGTTTCAACTGCATAGGTTCTTTTACAAAAATCGCCGCATATTTTATACAGTTTTTGTGTGTTGGAGCTTTGTCTGCCCCCTATTACCACCATTACGTCAGACTTTTTTGCAATTTCCATTGCTTCCGTCTGGCGTTGCTCGGTAGCATCGCAAATGGTACTGAATACGTTGATATTACTTTTGTATCTTTGCTTTATGCTTTCAACAATTTCTTCATAAAGCTTTAAACGAGTGGTGGTTTGCGCAACAACGCATATATCCTTTTCAGTATCAGGAAGAGAAGAAACCTCATCAGCGCTGTTTACTACGTAGCCTTGATTTTCACAGTGCCCGTTTATACCGATAACCTCGGGATGAGCTTTCTCGCCTATTATAACAATAAACTGATTATTTAGCAAAGCCTTTTCAACAATTTTTTGAATTCTTGCAACAAATGGACAGGTTGCATCAATAACAGTTATGTTTTTTTCAGTAAACCCGTTGATTTCTGACTTTGGCGCACCGTGACTGCGGATTATTACCGCACCACTTTCGACCTCGGCAGCAGATTCAACAGGAAACACACCGCTTTCCTTAAAACGCTTTACCACCTGCGGATTATGTATAATTTCGCCCAGCGTATAAAGGGAGGTATGCTTACCCATATTATTTTCAACGATCTCAACCGCTTTTTTTACACCGAAGCAAAATCCTGCGCTTTTTGCTATAACAAATTTCATTTGCCTTCACCAAGCAGACCGTTCATTTCTTCAACAGCCTTTTGCGCAAAAGCATTAAGCACCTCTGACGAAGGCTTTTTGCCCTCAAACTCACTTAAATCCATAGGCTTGCCGATATACAGTACGTTCCTTTTGAAAAAGCGCGGCTTTTCCTTGTACATCATAGGTACGACTGCACTGCCTGTTCTTAACGCAATCATTCCAAAGCCGGTATGAACGTCGTTTATATTAATAATTGGCGAATCGGTTCTTGTGCCCTGAGGAAATATAAGCAGACTTTTATTTTCATTTAAAAGATTGCAAGCGTGCTTTATTGCTTTAAGATCGGCGGTTTGCCTATCAACAGGAAAAACGTTAACGTTCTTAAGCACCCACGCAAAGAACTTATTCTTAAAAATCTCTTTTTTGGCAATAAAGTGGGTATCGGTTGAAAGATGTGCAAGCAAAATAACAATGTCGGTTATGCTTTGATGATTGCACATATATATAGTTTTCTTACTTTTTAAATTTTCCTTACCGTAAACCTTGCAAGGAACAAACGGCCTTATAACGTTGGCAAGAAAAAATGCAAGACCTCTTAACATTTTTTACCCTCTATTATACCGGTAATAAAGCTTATTACTTCATCAACGTTCATATTTGTGCTGTCAACAAGCACCGCATCATCTGCCTGCCTTAAAGGCGAAAATTCTCTGTGCGAATCGTTATAATCCCTTAATTCTATTTCTTCCTGTATCTTCTTAACGTCTACGTTCTGACCTTTTTCAATAAGTTCCTTAGCGCGACGCCTTGCCCTTTCGGAAGAATCAGCGGTAAGATAAAACTTAAAATCAGCATCGGGAAGCACACAGGTGCCAATATCCCTGCCATCTAATATACAATCGTTTTTGCGTGCGGTATCTTGCTGCATTTTAACAAGGAACACACGCACAGGCTGAAGCGCAGAAAAATCCGAAGCCGCCTTTGATACGGCGTTTTCACGTATTCTTAAGGAAACGTCTTCCCCCTTAAGATACATTTTTTGCATACCGTCCTCGTATTTTATCTGAAGGTCAATTTCCTCAAGCGCCTTTTCTACCTTTTCAGTCTCATCTACCGTAATACCGTTATCAAGCATATGTAACGCAACTGCGCGGTACATAGCACCTGTAT
>JAZQTV010000069.1:0-13318 GCA_045630945.1 Clostridia bacterium | reverse complement strand
GTTTTTATTTGCTATAAGGAAACCGATGAGCGTGGAAAAAGAACCGAGGATTCGGTGCTTGCACAGGATATTTACGACAGGCTTTCAAAGGAAGACCTAAAGGTCTTCTTTGCACGTATCACCCTTGAAGATAAGTTGGGTGTTGCGTATGAGCCGTATATATTCTCTGCCCTTAATTCTGCAAAGGTTATGATTGCTATCGGTACAAGGCCCGAGCATCTTAATTCTGTATGGGTGAAGAATGAATGGTCAAGGTATCTTGCGCTTATTGCACAGGGCGAGGATAAAACGCTTATACCTGCATACAGAGGAATGGATGCATATTCACTGCCTGAAGAGTTTTCGCATCTGCAGGGGCAGGATATGTCAAAGATAGGCTTTATGCAGGATCTTGTTCACGGTGTTAAAAAGCTTGTGGGCAAGGATGGAAAAAAGGCTGAAGTTAAAGAAACAGCCGGTGTTGAAAACGTTAAAAAGCGCATAGTTATTGCACTTGAGGACGGCGAATTCAAGGAGGCTGACAGGCTTCTTGATCAGGCGCTTAATATTGAGCCTGAAAATGCGCTTCTTTACGTTTACAGGATGATGGCTGAGCTGAAAGTAAAAACAAGGGAGGAGCTTGGGACACAAGACCAGTCATTTTGGGAAAATAACAACTACAAGCGCGCTATGCGCTTTGCGGACGATGCGCTTAAAAATGAACTTAACGGCTATCACGAAGCGGTGTTGACGCGTATTAAAGAAACCATGTTCCAATATGCGATGGATTTATATAATTCTGCAAAAACGGCTGACGATTTCAAACATGCGGCAGAATTTTTTAAAGCGCTTGAAGATTATAAAAATTCGGAGGATATGCTTGAAGCCTGTGATTCTATGGCGGCAAACCAAGCCAATATGGAATTTTATTCGTTAGCGATGAAGCGAATGAATCAGGCACGCACGTCACAGGATTATAAAGAGGTTGCAGCATTATTCAATCAGCTTGGCGATTTTAGGGATGCCAAGGAATTGTTTCATAAGTGCACAGAAACTTCCCATAATATGGGCAAAAAAAGCATTTATGATGAGGCGACAGTTCAGTTTGACAAAGGCAATTATATTGAGGCATCAAGGCTTTTTGACAGAATCAAAGGCTATGAGGATGCGAATCAAAGAAAAATACAAAGTGATGAAGCGGCAAAAAAGAAAGCCGCAGACTTTGAAAAATTGCAAAAACGCAATAAGCTGAAAAACAAAATAAAGCTTGCCGTAAAGATACTTGCGGTGGTGCTTGTTATTGCAGTTATTGCAGGTGCTATCGGGTATTTTACGGTTGTTATGCCTGAAAAGAATTACGAAAACGCACTTCAACTGTTGGAAAATGGCGAGAACGTAGAGGCTATCGATGCACTCTATAAGCTTAACGGCTATAAGGACAGCAACGACAGGATAAAGGAAGAACTGAAGAAACAAGTAGGGCTTAAATCGTATGTTCAGTCAGCGGCAGGCGGAAAAGAGCATACTTCTGTTATCAATAGTGACGGTAGGGTATCCTCGTATGGAAGTAACAAGGCAGATCAATGTGATACTTCTGAATGGAAGGGCATTATTCAGATTGATGCGGGAATGGAGCATACTGTAGGCTTAAGGATTGACGGTACGGTGCTTGTTGCGGGTAACAATAAGTATTTGCAGGCAAGGACTGATTCATGGTACGATATAACGATGGTTTCGGCAGGTGATTATCATACCGTAGGCTTGAAGGCTGACGGAACTGTTGTGGCGGTAGGCCTTAATGATGATAAACAGACCAAGGTTGAAGATTGGAACGGTATAGTTCACATATCGGCAGGTAACTTTCATACGGTTGGCTTGAAGGCTGATGGCACAAGCGTTGCAACGGGAAGAGACCGCTACGGTGAGTGCGCTTCTGTTTCAAATGCCAAGGCCGTATATGCAGGCGGCTTTCACACCGTATATCTTATGAATGATAACACCGTTAAGGCGGTTGGCTATAATAACAACGGTCAATGTGACGTAAGCGACTGGAACGATATTGTTCAGGTTGCAGCAGGTGAATTCCATACCGTAGGCTTAAAGGCTGACGGAACTGTTGTTGCAGTAGGCGATAACACCAACGGTCAGTGTGAGGTTTCTGCGTGGACAGATATTGTGCAGGTGTGTGTTGGCTATAATAAAACTATCGGTATTAAAAGCGACGGAACTACCGTTGAGGTAGGCTTGGATGCTTCTTTAGGTAGAACAGACGTATTGGTAAAGTAATATCGTACTTTAAAGGTAAAAAAATGACACTTTCAAATTGAAGGTGTCATTTTTATTGTACTGAATTGTATTTTTTATTCTTCGGTTTTTTCTTCTTCCTTAAAGCTTTTTCCACAATGAAAGCATACGGTTCTGTACGCAGGCTGCTTAAAATTGCAGGCGGGGCATACGATAGATTCTTCGGTATAAAGAGGCTCGCTTTTTGCACCCTGCGGTGCATTTGCTGAAGCAGGTGTTGAAAGCTCCTTTTGCTTTAATAAATTAAGAATGCTTCTTGTGTTTCTTTCATTTGAGGCAGTAAGCTCGATCAATTCACCGAATCCGTACAACAAAAGGCTTGAAAGCCACGCAACGATAAAGCCTACAATAATAACAATAAGGCCTGTCAATATCATACTTTCGTCAGTAGCCATAAGTATAATACCGGGGATAGCGGTAAGTAGAAATTCAATTACGGCAATGGTAATGGCAAGACTTTTAATTTTTTCACCAACGTTTTCGTACATAAAAAAACCTCCGACAAGTTATTGTATATATTATAACACTTCGTATTTTGAATTGCAATAAAAAAGTGTACCGTTATACCGAGTTGCAAGGTAGAGGTAAAAAAAGCTCCCTATTGGGAGCTTTTTGTGTTTTATCCACCTATTTGCGCGTAGATACCTGTTGCTTTTGCAGCATCAAGCAACTGTTGCATTTTACTGTCATCGGGGGTTGTGATGTCGGGCAAAAGATAGTCTCTGTTCAAGCCCTTATATTTATCAATGCCAAAGCGGTGATAGGGCAGAAGATGCATCTTCTTAACGCCTATTGATACCGCAAAGCGTGCGATTGAAGAAATTTCCTCAACTGTGTCGTTAAAGGTGGGGATAACGGGAACGCGGACTACCATATCAACACCGCTATGAGCAATCTTCTTTGCATTTTCAAGAATAAGCTCATTATGCTGATTGGTGAAGCTGTAATGCTTTTCGCTATCCATATGCTTGATATCCATTAAAACGGTATCAAGATGAGGCAGAAAACGAGCAACGGTTTCCCATTTAACGCAAGCAGTGGTTTCTATTGCGGTGTTTATACCGCGCTCGTGCGCTTCCTCTAATAGAGCAACCGCAAAATCGGGCTGACACATACTTTCGCCACCTGAAAGGGTTAAGCCGCCACCTGAACGACGGAAATAAATTCTGTCCTTTTCAACCTCGTCAAGCACTTCCTTAACGGTAACGTCTCTGCCTACGGTTTTTGTTTTACCGTTCAAGGTCATTTGCTGAATATCATATTCCTGCGATTCGGGGTTACAGCACCATTTGCAACGAAGCACACATCCCTTAAGAAACACGATAGTGCGTATGCCCGGACCGTCATGCACGGAAAACTTCTGTATATCGAAGATCCTGCCTTTTGTATCAAGTGCCATTAAAAGCCTCCCTGTTCGGTACGGTTGATAATGTCATCCTGAAGTGAGCGTGAAAGGGTAGTGAACAATGCACTGTATCCTGCAACGCGCACAACGAGGGATTTGTAATTTTCGGGATGCTTCTGTGCATCGATAAGTGTTTCGCGGCTTACAACGTTGAACTGCATATGACTGCCCTTCTGGTCAAAGTAGCCGTGAACAAGCGAAACAAAGCTTTCAAGACCTGCCCTGCCCTTAAGTGCAGAGGGGTGGAATTTCATATTATAAAGCGTTCCGTTTGAAGCAATGTAGTGGTCAAGCCTTGAAACCGAGTTAGCTGCAGCGGTGGGACCTGAAACGTCTCTGCCTGCCGCAGGTGAAACACCGTCGGCAATGGGTGTGAAGGCAAGTCTTCCGTCGGGGGTTGCGCCTGTTTGTGCGCCAAGGGGAACGTTTGCGGAAACGGGGTACAAGCCTGCTTGGAATTTACCACCGCGTGGGTTATCAAACTTTTCCATTTCGCGAGTGTAAACGTAAGCAACCTCACGCGCAAAAGCGTCAATTTCCTTTTTATCATTACCGTATTTATCGATTGAAGCGATATCCTCAAGTATTTTATCGAAGAAAGCCTTCTGACCGTCGCTTGAGGGATTTGATTTTATTTTATTGAATATCTGAAGAATTTCGTCGTTGTTAGGTACTGCACCCTTCTTATGAAGCTCAAGCACCACCTGCGCGGTAAGCTTCTGTGCGGCTGCGGCATCCATATCCTTGCCAAAGTTGTTGTCAACGGCATTTTTGAAATCCTCAAGGGTGTATTTCTTTTCTTCGAATACAAGCTTCTTGATTGCCCAAAGTGCATCGGTCATATTTGCAATACCGAAGCCCTGCGGACCTGTGAAGTTGTAAATTGCACCGCCCTCCTGAACGGACTTTCCGCGCTTTAAGCAATCCTCAACCATACAGGAAAGGAAGGGCAGGGGGGCACGTTCAGCGTGTGCAACGTCAATTGCGTTATCTGCATTGACAAGCAAGCCAACCATATAGTCGCTCTGTATCTTGTAAGCGTTAAAGAGCTCGTCAAACGAAGTCATGGAAGTAACAGGCTGGGTTTCGGGTGCAACACGTACGCCCTTGTCCATACCCTGTGAGAATACCATTTCAAGAGGCCTTAACATATTAAAGAATGCCGCATCGTGCCAGCCTTCAGTTTTACCTGATTTTTGAGGTTCAACACAACCGATGATGTTATAATCACGTGCATCTTCAAGTGAAAGACCACGGCTGATAAGCGAGGGGATAATAACCTCGTCATTATAATAAGCGGGCAGACCGATACCTGTTCTTGTTAATTCTGCCGCCTTAATCATAAGCTCGTGAGGGGTGAGGTTCCAAACACGGATTGAAAGTGAGGGTGCAGGAAGCATTACGTGCATTGATGCTTCGATACACATAAACGAAAGATCGTTAGTAACATCGGCACCGTGGATATCCTGACCGCCACAGATAAGGTTCTGGAAAAGTGAATAGCCTGCAAAGCCTTCTGCCGAAGCGGCATCGCGGCACTTATTAAGGTCGTTAAGCTTTACCCAGATGCAGTCCATATATTCCTGTGCCTGCTCCATGGTAAGCTTGTTTAAATCAACGTCCTTCTTATAATAGGGGTACATATACTGGTCAAAACGTCCGGGTGAAATGCTGTGGCCGGATGATTCCATCTGAAGAAGCATCTGAATAAACCAAAATGACTGGCAAGCCTCATAGAATGATGAAGCACTGTTGGCAGGAACGTTTTTGCAGTTTTCCGAGATCTTTAAAAGCTCGTTCTTGCGGGTGGGGTCGCTTTCCTTTTCAGCCATTTCCTTTGCAAGATCGCTATAACGCTTTGCGTATGCCATAACTGCATCAAGGCTGATGATTACTGCGGTAAGGAAAGTGCTCTTCTTCTGATAGTTACCGTCGGAAACACGGCACTTCTTAAGCTCGTTTTCAGCCTCGGCTTTAATGCCGTTCAAGCCTATACCAAGCACCTTGCCGTAATCAACGGTAACGTGACCTACACCGTTGTAGAAATAGTTACCCGGTGTAAAGAAATTATGCTCAATCGCCCTGCGTGTTTCGGGCGCCATATATTCGGTTGCAAGCTCACTTGTCGTCTTACCTTTCCAATAGGAGTTAGCTTCCTTTAAGCGAGCCTTTGTTTCCTCAGCAATATAGAACGGGTCGGCAGAACGTGTTTCTACCGTATCAAACTCGCTCTCAAGCCATTCGTATGAAAACTCGGGGAAGGTCTGACAGCCGCGGGGTGCCTTGGTAGCAGAACCTACAATAAGCTCCAAAGGTCTTATTGTAATCGGAATGTTTTCAAGAATGTGCTTAAAGGATTTTGCCTTACGCATAATAGTAGGCTCAGCCTCTGTTTGTTTAAAAGACTCGGTAATTAACACCGCGCGGTCAGCCTCAATCACGGGCATATTTTCGTAAAGGTGATCGATAAGCTTTTGAATACGTGGTGATTTTGCGATTCCAGTAATAAGTCTTTCGTCCATATATATAAATCTCCTATGATAATAATTCTCCGTATCTTATTTTATAGTAAAACTGCTCAAATGTCAACACAAAACAAAGAATTTTTTTTAAAAATTCGGTATTTTCCCAAAGAATTGTGGTAAAAACAAACAAAAAACAGAAATTTTTGTACCATTATGCAAAGCAATTTAAAATTGTCCGTAAAAGCGCCAGTTCTCTTTTGACTTACACAAGTAAAAAAACCGTATTTTTTTATTTTGGGGTATTGACATACGGTGTTTAAATATATTAAAATAAACAAAAATGATATAACGGAGGCGTTATTATGAAAAGAGATTACACAGTAGCTGCATACTATTTCCCCCAGTGGCATCACGACCCACAGCACAAGCCGGGTTGGACGGAATGGGATACTTTAAAGAAGGCTGTTCCGCGCTTTGAAGGACATAATCAGCCTAAGGTTCCCGTTTGGGGCTATCTTGATGAATCTGACCCCAAAACAAGTGAGGTTCAGATAGATGCGGCGGCTGATCACGGTATTGACGTTTTCATTTACGATTGGTACTGGGATATGAATGGCGAAAACACAGGCAAGTTCCTTAATGCTGCACTTGAAAAGGGTTTCCTGAATGCGCCTAACCGTGACAGAATGAAGTTCGGTCTTATGCTTTGTAATCACCGCAGGCTCAGCCGTGACCGTTGGGATGAAATGGTTGACGTTGTTATTAACGAATATTTCCCCCGCGAAGAATATTGGGAGCTTGACGGCGGCAAGTATTTTTCGATTTACGAGCTTTATACGCTTATTGAAGGTCTTGGCGGAATTGAACAGACCAAGGATGCAATAAAGTCATTCTACGATAAGGCTGAAGCAAAGGGATATAAGCTGCACCTCAATTTTGTTGAGTGGGGGCTTCAGAAGACTGAAACCGTAGGAGATGCTAACGAAGCAGTAAATTACCTTGGCGCAAAGAGTGTTACAAGCTACGTTTGGATACATAATTTCACACCCAAGGCACCCCTCTATGCACCTTACAGTCAGTGGCGTGACGGTGCAATTCCGTGCTGGGATGAGTTTGATAAGAAGTTTGACGTTGAATATTATCCCAACGTTTCGCAGGGATGGGATTCAAGCGGACGCTTTGATCCCCAGAAGGAATACGTTGCAGATCCCAACGGCGGCTACTTCTGCACGATTATGAGTGATAATACTCCCGAAGAGTTTGAAATAGGTCTTCAGAAATGTAAGGAATTCTTGGACAGAAGCAAGAGTAAGCATAAGATAGTTACCCTTTATGCTTGGAACGAGTGGACTGAGGGCGGTTATCTTGAGCCTGAACAGAAGTACGGCTACGGATATCTTGAAGCAATCAGAAAGGTTTTTGGAGTTAAATAATGCATCGTCTTAATCACTTTGATGCGCCCATAAGAGTGCACGGTGTACCGTTCTTTTATAAGACGGGCGTGCTTGAACGCTTACCTGAGGAATTGCGTACAAAGTATCCCAAGTTTAAAAAGCTGGGCAGGCGGTGCGCAGGCGCAAGGCTTAGGTTTATGACTAATACCAAAAAGCTTTACGTTAAAATTCTTCTTGAAGAAACCACTGTTGATATCGGTATGGCGCTTTGGTCAAGCGCAAGCATAAACGTGTACGCCGATGAAAAGTACGTTCAGTGTGCCTATCCTGCAAATTATAATTCTAACGTTATTGAGCAAGAATTTTCTCTTGATGGAACGTACCACGATATTACGGTGTTCTTGCCAAGGAACGAGGTAATTTTGGATATTACCGTTGGCATTGATGATGGTGCCGATATTCGTGAAGCATCACCTTACACCTATGACGTGCCAATTTTGTTTTATGGCTCATCAATAACCGAGGGCGGATGCTGTTCGAAGCCGGGTAATGCGTACAATGCATTTATATCACGTTGGCTTGATGCTGATTTCTATAATATGGGCTTTTCAGGCTCGGCAACAGGCGAATTAGACGTGTGCGATTATCTTAATACTATCGAAAAGTCGATTTTCGTTATGGATTACGATTATAATGCGCCTACGGTGGAGCATCTTGAAAACACTCACGAGCCGTTCTTTAAAAGAATAAGAGAATACGACCCCTCAATCCCCGTTGTGTTTATTTCGAGGCCGAACCCCGAACGTGATCCCGAGGATGCACTTAAACGCTATAACGTTATTAAAAGGACGTATGATAATGCCAAGGCGGCAGGCGATGAAAACGTGTTCCTTATTGACGGCAGAACGTTGTTTGGTACTCACGACCGTGAAGCTTGCACTAACGATACCATTCATCCCAATGATTTGGGTATGTACAGAATGGCAGAGGCTATTGCACCCGTGCTTAAGCAGATACTTGACAGATAAAAGTGACCTCCTGAATTTTCAGGAGGTCTTTTTATTGATGTTCTAAAATACTAAAGGTCGTCAGCATCCTGAACGGGTGTGCCCTTGTCTTCAGGCACGCCTGTATAGCTGCCAAGCACGTCGGATTTAATCTTATTGTTCCTTTTATTCCTTTTCATACAAAACCTCCTAAAAAATCTCTTTATATTTTGCGCATTGTATGGTATAATATTCACATAAATTCAACGTATCGGGGGATTTTTTTATGGAACAGAAAAAACTTTCTTCGCTTCAGGCGGGCGATAATTTTGAAGGCTTTGTGCTTGTGCGCGCTTTCAGCGTAAAAACGGGGCAGACAGGTAAAAATTACGTAGACCTTACTGTTGCGGATGCTTTTAGCGAAATGAACGGCAAAATATGGAACTATAATGAGGAACAGTTTGCTTCATATAAGCCGCATATTCTTGTAAAAATAAGATGCAACGTTGTTGAGTGGATGAATTCGCTTCAGCTTAAAATAGAAAAAATCAGAATCGCTACCGAGGATGATCCCGTTTCTATTAACGATTTTGTTCCGTCAGCACCTAAAACAAGCGAAGAAATGCTTGAAACGGTATACACATACATAAACCGCATAAATAAAAAAGATATCCGTGATATCGTTACTTATGCAGTTGAGTTAAGAAAAGAAAAGCTTTTTTATTATCCTGCGGCACAGGCAAATCACCATTCGGTGCGCGGCGGTCTTTTGTATCATACCACTACTATGCTTGCTACTGCGGATGCGCTCAGCAAGATTTATACTGAGCTTGACCCCGACTGGCTTTTTGCAGGGGTAATTCTTCACGATCTTGAAAAGACTGAGGAAATGGATTCGTCCGAACTTGGTCTTGTATCCGATTACACAAGAAAAGGCTTGCTTTTGGGACATATTGTTCAAGGTCCTCTTGTTATTCAGGAAGCCGCAAAGGCGGTGGGTGCAAGTGATGAAACTACTATATTGCTTCAGCATATGCTTATTTCACATCACTATGAGCCTGAATTTGGCGCGGTAAAGCGTCCTATGTTCCCCGAAGCCGAAATGCTTCACTATCTTGATATGATCGATGCCCGTATGTATGATTTCCGCAAAGCACTTGCCGACGTAAGCGAGGGCGGCTTCAGCGAAAAGCAGTGGCTTTTAAATAACAGAAGACTGTATAAAAAGACGCAGGAATAACATTTTAAAGGGCATATTCAATATTTAAACATAAAAAAATCCCTTCCGTAATATTCTTAAGCGGAGGGGGTTTTTTATGGAGAACGATGCACTTGAACAGGCACGCCGTGCGTGGCAACAGGCTCTTAACGTGTTTAATAATGCGGTAACGAAGGAAGATGTAGATTATGCCGTATATAATCTTGAAGCCAAAAAAAGACAGTATGTGCGCTTACTTAAAATATATAAAAAAGAAGCACTTGAAAACGGAGATTTTGAATAAAAATAAAGCGGATGCCTGAGCATCCGCTTATTTTTTAGCAACCGCAGCCTACCTGATTGTTGCAGCCGTCGTTGTTACCACAGCCACAGCAGCAGATAAGAAGGATCAGGATGATCAACCAGCAGCAGTTGTCGCCGCCGCCAAAGCCACCGCAAGAATTTCCGCCGCAGCAGAAAAGGATGATCAAAAGAATGATGATCCATGTACAATCATTAGTTCCGCAGTCGTTACCTGAAAAGAATTTACCCATATTGTTACTCCTTTATAAAAGAATTATTCGTAAGTCGTGCTTACAGTTTATAATATGAGCTTTTTTTATTTTGTGTTACTGAAAACGGCATAAAACTTCAAGAAGCGTCATAATATAGAACAAACCAAAAAGGAGGATGTTTTTATGAACTGTAATAATCTTTTTACTTCCGAAAGTAATGACCTGCCGTTTTTGATTCTGCTTTTGCTGCTTCTTGGCAATAACGGTTGCCAAAATGATTCGTGGTTGTATCTTATAATACTGTTGTTGTTTTTTGGCAACGGTCAGGGTTGTACGTGCGGTAATAATTTGTGCGATTCCTGCGGAAGCTGCAATAATGCAGGCTCCTGCACAAATGCAACTGATTCCTGCAACAGTTGTAACTGTAATACTTGCAATAACTGTAATACTTGCAATAACTGTAATACCTGCAATAACTGTAATACCTGCAATAACTGTAATACCTGCAATAATAATTGCAATCAGGCAAATAATTACAGCACGTACAGTACCTGCAATCCTTACAGACGGGGAACGTGCTGATAAAATTTACTGCGTTAAAGCGGCGAGGGAAATCCTGCCGCTTCGTTTTTTTGTCAAAAATACTGTGGATTTTCAGCACCAAATCGACAAACGGCAACGGAAAAGACTTATATAATATGAAAAAATACTACGGGGGGATTTTTGTGAAAAAATGGCTTAAGCCTATATCTTTAATTTTTATAGGAATGCTTGGTGCAAGATGTGATTTTTTGACGGGAATGTATCCTGTGGGAATAGCACTTCTTGGTTGCTTGTACACGTCAAAGTGCTTTTATTACGTGTTTTTAGGTACGGTGCTTGGCTCGCTTACCGTTGCAAAGGGTAGCGAAATGCTTATAAGCGTGCTTCCGTACGTGCTTTTCTTGCCGGGTGCGCTTGTTTTAAGAAAAAAACGGCTTGATTCGTTGCCTGTTGCCATGGCGCTTGCAGGAACTGTGTTTTTTATTCCTGCCGGTACGGTGAATTTGCAGGTGTATGCCCGTGCAGTATTGATTTTTGACGGTCTTCTGGCGGTGTGCCTTGTTCCCGTAATAAAGCGGCTTTACCGATCTATTCTTGAAATAGAAGCCAGACTTTCTCTTGAGCAGGCTGACGTGCTTGCCATATCATTTTTAGGTGCGCTTTTTATTTCTTCGCTTCCCAAATGGCAGGTGTGGGGGTTCGATTTAAGAATATTTGCTCTGCTTTTTACCTCAAGCCTTGCAATATGCGCATTTGAAACACGTGGCAGTATATGGGCATCGGTTTCGGGAATAATGTGGGTAATCAAGGGCGGTGACGTTACAAGTGCGCTATGTCTTATTACAGGCGGCATATTAGGTGGTATTCTTGCTAAAAAGAAGGGCGGTATATTGCTTGGTTTTGTGCTTGGTGACGTTTTAATAAGCTTGTTTATGCTTAATACGCTTACCCTTTCTTTAAAAATTCCCAATATCGTTTTAGGGTGTCTGTACACCGTATTCTTAAAGGACGATGTTATCTTAAAGTTGAAACGGCTTTCGGGGGTATCCTCGGGAGTGAACGACCTTGAAATGAATTACATAGAGGGCTTGCGTGACGTGCAAAAAAGCAAAATTGAAAGCTCGGCGCGAATGTATCGCGAGCTTTATAAAGCGTTCACGTTTAAAAGCGTAACAAAGGAATTTAAAGAAAACATCATTAAAAGCACCTGCGCGGTATGCGAAAGCTGTAATAAATATGAGTATTGCTTCAAAATGCGCAAAAGCGATACGCTTGTTGAATTGGCACAGGCGGCAGAAAGAGTATGTGAAACGGAAAAAATTACCGAGCTTCCCATTATGCTTACCGCGCGTTGTGTTCAGCCAATGGCACTCGTGACTAAAATGCAGGAGGTGTATGACAGTCAAAAGCGTATTAAGGAGGAGGCTTCTGACGGGCAAAGTGAGATAGCAAGTCAGCTTAAAGGAATTTCTGATATGCTTTTTTCACTTGCACGGGATATGGACAAGCTTCCCGTTTTTGATATGGAAACCGAAAAGCAGGCAGAAAATATTCTTACCTCAAGAGTAGGCGGTGTAAAAAAGGTTACCTGTCTTAAAAACGGAGATGCCCACGTTTTAAGCATATGGGTAAAGGAAAATAACAAAAATACCGAAGCAAGAATAATAACCGCACTTAACGAAGGTTTTATGGGCAACTACCGATGTCTTAAGCGTGGCACGGATAAAAAAGGTGGCTTCTTTGGTGAATTCGCTCCTGTGCCAAGATTTAACGTTAACGTATGCACCTTAAGGAATAACAAAAGCGGTGAAAGGGTGTGTGGCGATTCGTTTGCGGTAATCAATTCACAGCACGGCAAATATATAGCCGCCATCAGTGACGGTGCGGGCAGCGGTGAACGGGCGAAAAAGGAAAGCGAAAGCGCACTCGATTTGCTTGATGCATTTTCTTCTGCCAATATTTCACGCAAGGATGCCTTTTATATGATGAACAGACTTCTTTTATTAAAGGGCGAAAGCGAGGACTATTCTACTGTGGACGTTACGGAATTCGACCTTGAAAATGGTGTGCTTTATTGGACTAAAATAGGTGCGGTGCCCGGCTACATTTTAAGGGGCGAAAAGGTGGAAAGGATAGAGGCAGGTACATTGCCTATGGGTATAGTAAGTGCTATAGACCCTGTTACCACGAAAAAACTTGTGCTTGACGGCGATATTATCGTGCTTGTTTCCGATGGTGTTTATGATGGGCTTTGTAAGGGAAACGACGATAAAATAAGCAGTATTTTAATAAAGAACCGTAAGAATGACTTAAATGAAATTGCCAAAACCATATTGAATGATGCAAAAGATCAGCCTGTTGACGATGATATGACTGTAATGGTGCTAAAGGTTACTGCGGCGTAATGAAAAAGAGGGAGATAAAATCTCCCTCAGAGCACTGACAAACCCTTACAAACATAGCACCCTGCAAAATTTTTGCAGGGTGCTATTTCCATCGTTGCATTCACTTGCAAAATGCGGTCATTTA
>JAZQTV010000068.1:0-2666 GCA_045630945.1 Clostridia bacterium | reverse complement strand
GTTGAAGCAAACTGGGCAAACGGTGAAAAGGTTGTTCCCAACGTTGTAACAGGCTTTGATAAGACTCTCCTTGCAGGCGACAAGGCTATCGAAGTTACTGCAAAGAAGAACAATAAGAAGAACACAGTTGCAGACGTTCGTTATTCAAGAAGCGGTGAAGCTGACGAATATGTTGCAGCAGCTACTCCTCAGGAGCTTGTAGAGCATGTTAAGAAGGCTATTGCTACAACCAATAAGCCCGAACAGTTCAATGCAGTTATGATTTATGCTTGGGATGACTTCCTTGGCGGTGCATATCTTTGCCCCACAAAGACAGACAAGGCATATCAGTATGACACATCCTATATTACTGCTTTAAGAGAGTATTTCTACGGCAAAACAGAAGGTATGGCATCATTTTCAGTTCTTGATCCCGCAGGTAACACAATCGTTACTGATGAGAACGGTACGTATACAAAGACTGACAGAGATGGCAACGTTCTTGAGAAAAAGGATAAAGACGGAAACGATATTGCTGTAGCTGATCCTAATGGAAGCGAACAGCAGAGCACAGAGAATAAAGAAGGCGGCTTTGACTTCGCTAAGTTTGTTGAAGATAATCTTGTAGTTATCATTATCGTTGCTGCCGCAGTTGTTGTTGCTGCAGTTGTTATCGTTGTTGTTGTAGTTGTTTCAAAGAAGAAAAAAGCTTAATTACTGATTAAAACTTTTATGCCGCCCGAAAGGGCGGCTTTTTTAAAATGAAGAAAACGGATTTAATAATAGATTTACTTGAAAAAATGTATCCCGATGCGGATACCGAGCTTGTTTTTAGTTCGGATTATGAGCTTCTTGTTGCAGTTATGCTTTCTGCGCAGTGCACGGATAAGCGTGTAAATCAGGTTACAAGTAAGCTTTTTACCGAATATAATACGCCTGAAAAAATGCTTATGCTATCACAGGAAGAGCTTGAAGAAAAGATTTTTTCTTGCGGTTTTTATAAAAATAAAGCAAAAAATATTCTTGCAACAAGTCAGATGCTCGTTGATAAGTTTGGCGGCGAGGTGCCGCGTGATTGGGATGAACTGCAAAAATTACCCGGTGTAGGCAGAAAAACCGCTAACGTCGTTGCCGCAGTTGCGTTTAATATTCCTGCTATTGCGGTAGATACCCACGTTTTTCGTGTTTCCAACAGAATAGGCATTGCTGATGCCAAGGATGAATTAAAGACTGAATTACAGCTTCAAAAAGCAATTCCAAAGGAAAAATGGCTTCGTGTTCATCATCTGATTATATGGCATGGAAGAAGATGCTGTGACGCAAGAAAGCCAAAATGTGAACAGTGTCTTATAAAAGAACATTGCAAATATTTTACTCGCTTGCCAAAGTGTAAATGATATGATAGAATAAACAAAACATAATTGGAGTGTCTGTATGTTTATTGATTTTGTAAAAATATTTATTAAGAGCGGAAACGGTGGAAACGGCGGATTATCATTTCACCGCGAGAAATACGTTCAGTCAGGTGGCCCTGACGGCGGAAACGGTGGAAATGGCGGCGATATCGTGCTGATTGCCGATCCCGATATGCGTACACTTCTTGATTTCCATTTTCAAAAGCACTTTGCGGCAGGAAACGGTGAAAACGGAATGAGCAATCTTCGTACGGGCGCAAGGGGGAAGGATGTTGAGATTCGCGTGCCCCGCGGAACCGTTATAAAGGATGCAGAAACAGGGCTTGTAATAGCTGATATGTTTGAAAAGGATGCACGCAAGATTATTCTTAAAGGCGGTCGCGGCGGTAAGGGAAATGCACACTTTAAAAGCGCAAAGATACGTACACCTAATTTTGCGCAGAATGGCGAAGTAACAAAGCAGCGTCAAATTATATTGGAGCTTAAAACTATTGCGGATGCGGGTTTTGTTGGATTTCCTAATGTAGGTAAATCAACAATTCTTTCAATTATTTCAAAAGCACGTCCTAAAATTGCGAACTATCATTTCACTACACTTGAGCCTAATTTGGGGGTTGTTAAGTGTGATGATTCAACCTTTGTTGCCGCAGATATTCCCGGCTTGATCGAAGGTGCGGCAGAAGGTGCAGGCTTAGGTCATGCGTTCTTAAGGCATATAGAGCGCACACGGGTTATAGTTCACGTTGTGGATATTTCAGGTTGTGAAGGACGCGATCCCGTGGAAGATTATAAGATAATCTGTGGTGAGCTCGAACGTTATTCTACCGTGCTTGCAAACCGACCTCAGTTTGTAGTTGCGAATAAATCCGAGCTTCCGGGAAGTGAGGAGAATCTTGAGAGATTGCAGGCGTTTTTTGGTGATATTCCTGTGTTTAAGGTTTCTGCGGCAACACGTGAAGGCTTTACGCCTCTTTTGCGTGCGGTTGCCCAAAAGCTTAAGGAACTTCCTCCGCCTGAACCTATTGAAGAAACTGGTATGCTTGTTTATTCTGATGATCCCGATCAGTTTAATATTATCAAACTTAATGCCGAGGTATTTGTTGTTGAAGGAAACCTGATTGATGCATTATTGCGCAAGGTTAATTTTGATGACGTTACTTCACTTGATTATTTCCAGCGTATATTGAGGGAAAAAGGCGTTATTGCGGCTTTAAGGGAAAAGGGCGCAGGGGATGGATGCGTTATCAGGATAAGTCGGAGGCCAAGGCGGTC
>JAZQTV010000067.1:0-8070 GCA_045630945.1 Clostridia bacterium | reverse complement strand
TAAGATGGATAGTTGATGATTGCCTTAAATTTGTTCAGCGTGAAATACGACGCGGCAACAAGTATGACGGCATAATTCTTGACCCGCCAAGCTATGGTCGCGGTCCCGGTGGCGAGCTTTGGCACCTTGAAGAAATGCTTTATCCGTTTATGGAAAATTTAGTTCAAATTCTTTCGGATGAACCGTTATTTGTTCTTTTAAACAGCTACACAACAGGCTTACAGCCCCTTGTTTTAAAGAACGTGATTCAAAAAACCGTTTGCACAAAATTCGGTGGAAAAGTTGATGCGCAGGAAGTAGGCCTTAAAGCCACTAACGGTGATATTATTCTCCCCTGCGGTGCATCGGGAAGATGGGAAAGGTAAAACGATGTTTGAAATACTTTACGAAGACAATCACATTATAGTTGCTGAAAAACCCCAAAATATGATAATTGCAGGCGATGCAACCGGCGATAAATCAATGCACGAAGAATTAAAGGAATACGTTCGTGTAAAATACAATAAGCCCGGTGAAGCATATTTAGGGCTTGTGCATAGGCTTGACAGGCCTGCCGGTGGTTTAGCCGTATTTGCACGTACTTCAAAGGCCGCACAGCGACTTACGGATCAGTTAAAAGAAAATGAATTAAAAAGAACGTATTACTGCGTTGTACGCGGTGTGCCTTCACTTCCTGCTAACAGGCTTGTTGACTATCTTAAGAAGAACGAAGCAACAAACACCGTTGAAGTAGTTCCGCAGGCTGTTGAGGGTGCTAAAAAGGCCATTCTTAATTATAAGCTGCTTCAGACAAAGGAAACTGCTGATGGAACCCTTTCATTGATTCAGGTTCAGCTTGAAACAGGAAGATCACATCAAATAAGGGTGCAGATGGCGCATATGGGATGTCCTTTATGGGGCGATCAGCGTTATGGCTATAACGTAAATAAGAAAGGTCAACAATTGGCGCTTTATGCCGTTAAATTGAGGCTTATTCACCCCACTAAGAAGGAATCAATGCAATTTATTTGTTATCCGCCGCAGATGATGCCGTGGACTGAATTCAGGCTTAATATTGAATAAAATAATTCCCCTTACGTTATTAACCGTAAGGGGTTATTTTTTGCTTTATAACGGCTAAAACTTTTCTTTTATTGACTTCGTTGCCGTTTTATTGTATAATCATAGTATATTATTAAGACTGATGAGGTGACATAATATGAAGATTAAGGATTGCTTTATTTTGCGCAATATTGCAGGTATTAACACTGTTGTTCCTGCCAATGTATCTTCTAATTTTGACGGTATTATAACCCTTAACGATACCGGTGTATTTATGTGGAATATTCTTGCTGAAGGCTGTACGCTTAACGAGCTTATTAAGCGCGTTACAGAGGAATACGATATTGATGCAGATACCGCTGAAAAGGACATCAACGGTTTTATTGAAAAGCTTAAAAGCATTGAAGTTTTTGAATAAATTTAATGTATTGCGCAAAAGCACGAATTATAGTATAATATAATTGTGATTAGACACACATTATTTTTTGGAGGAATATTATTTTGAATACAAAAAAAACAAAAGGCATAATTCTTGCCGGTGGTAAAGGTACACGCCTTTACCCTATGACTAAAGTTATTTCAAAACAGCTTTTACCTATTTACGATAAGCCGCTTACCTACTACCCCCTTTCTGTTCTGCTTCTTGCAGGCATTGATGAGGTTTTGATTATTTCCACACCTGATGATACTCCTCTTTACGAGAAGCTTCTTGGTGACGGCTCACGCCTTGGAATTAAGATAAGCTATGCAGTACAGACAACCCCCCGCGGTCTTGCTGATGCATTTATTATCGGTGAGGATTTCATCGGTGAAGACAACGTATGTCTTATTCTTGGTGACAACGTATTCTACGGTCAGAACTTCTCACAGCTTTTGTTCCGTGCAAAAGCCCTTGAAAGCGGTGCAACCATTTTCGGTTATCCTGTATCCGACCCCCGCGCATTTGGTGTTGTTGAATTTGATAGCAATAATAAGGTTCTTTCAATTGAAGAAAAGCCCCAGAACCCCAAGAGTAATTTTGCAGTTCCCGGTTTATACTTCTATGATAACCGTGTTATCGAAATTGCAAAGAACGTTAAGCCTTCAGCACGTGGCGAGATTGAAATTACATCTGTAAACAATGCTTATCTTGAAAATGGTGAGCTTAACGTTATTACAATGGGCAGAGGTATGGCTTGGCTTGATACCGGTACACCTGAAGGTATGCTTACCGCATCGAATTACGTACAAGCTGTACAGTCATTACAGGGCTTCTATATTTCTTGTATAGAAGAAATTGCATGGCGCCGCGGCTTTATCACAACAGAGCAGTTTAAGGCTTTAGGTGAAGAAACAAAGACAAGTGACTACGGAAAATACATAATTGCTCTTGCCGAAAGGAATAAAAAGTTTTAATGAAAACTTATTCCATCGCAGGTCTTAAGGTTAATATGCGCGCATGGGGCAAATCATTGACTCAAGCTGAAAAGTATTTGATTGCACCCACTGACAACGTAGATTTCACCCTTGATATTCCCGATCAGGTTGTTGACAGGCTTCAGGAAAAGCAATCCCACCTAACTAAGGAAAGCTGCTTGTATATAGCACTTAGTATGTCGCTGAGCTCTCATTTATTGGACCACGACGGGTTTGTATTGCATTCTTCAGCCATTCAATATGAAAATAATGCATATTTGTTTTCTGCTGATTCGGGCACAGGTAAATCTACCCATACAGGCTTATGGCAGAAATGCTTTAACGATGCAAAAATCATAAATGATGATAAGCCTGCAATACGGCGCATTGACGGTAAGTTTTACGCTTGCGGTACCCCCTTCAGCGGTTCTACCCCTCTGAACGAAAACGTAATCGTTCCACTTAAAGCCATATGCTTCCTTGAGCGTGCAAACGAAAATTCAATCGAGCGTATTACTGATAACGCAACAATAATTCATAAGCTGTTATCGCAGACTTTAAGGCGCACAGGCAACGATAAAACCGTAAAGCTTCTTGAGATACTTGATACGCTTTTACGTGACGTTCCCTTTTACCGCTTGAAGTGCTTACCAAACGAGGATGCGGCAAGGCTTGCATACGAAGTAATGTCAAAATAATAAAGGTACCTTTTCAGGTACCTTTTTTTATGTTTATGAATATTATATATCACCTGAGTCAATAATCTTATTGAGGTGATTTTTATGAGTAAATGTTGCATATGCAACGAAGAAAAGAAGGATAACTTATGCATTTTGGGCAAATACATCTGTGCTGATTGCGAATGGAAAATACTTACCAATCACGCCCACACAAACGGTTACAGTAACGTAGCAAACAAGCTTAAAACAATATTTTCGGTAAAATAAAAAAACTGTTCTTACAAAGAAGAACAGTTTTAATTTTTATTAGCCTACCATACCGGAGCGTTCGATACTTTGAACAAAGAATCTCTGGCAGAAGCAATACAATATAACGATAGGCGCTATATGCATTACCGTACAAGCGGATTGGTAAAGCGATTGAAGAACTACGTCACCTGAAATCTTAAGAATACCTGTAACATAGTTAGCACCCTTTGAAACGATTTCAGTTGCCATAACTTCAGCACTGGGGTTAAGCATTCCAATGTAATAACGGTCGTTATACTGCCATACGAATGCGAACAGGAATACTGTTACAAGCATGGGTAAAGCACTAGGAAGCATAACCTGAACAAACGTTCTGAAGGGGCCTGCACCGTCGATATAAGCAGCTTCTTCAAGCTCTTTAGGCTGGTTAACAAAGTACTGACGAAGCAAGAATACGAACAAACCGTTTCTGTACATAGTTGCAGTTGATGATAACAAGCCGATAGCTGTCCATCCGCGTGTAAGGTCGATATTGGGAACGGTTGATAATCTTTCACCAAACGCGAACATAAACATGGGGTTAAAGGTCTTATATCTGAAGTACATTGAGGTTGTAAGCATCTGAATGGGAATCATCAATGTGAAGATACACATAAGGAAGATGAAGTTATTTCCCTTGAACTTAAACCTTGCAAGACCGTATGCAACCAACATACATGAGCACATCTGTAAAAGTGCAAATATCAGCGAAGTACTGAATGATGCAAGATACAGCTGCGGAATCTCAGCATAGTTCCACATAGCGATATAGCTGTTTACGTTAATTGCAGTAGGTATAAAGATAACTGTGGGATCGTAAACGTCTTCAACAGGCATAAACGACGTGATAAGAGTTATCATAATAGGATAAACGATAAGATAGCATATACCGATAAGAAGTATAGTTCTTAAAAGTCCCCAAACAATACCGAGTGTACGCTTGCCAAATATAGCACGTTTAAATTTCTGCCATCCTGTGAGTGTAGGTATAACGAAATTATCAACTTCTTCTGCGCCTACTTCGTTAGTAAGCTTAATTTTTTCGTTCTTTTCCATTATCTACACCCCCTTAGTTCTCATAATAAACAAGCTTCGAAATGATGCCTGCAACAATTGCAATTATGAAAGTTATTAACAGGAAGTACATCCAGCTCATCGCCATAAGGTCAACTGATTTGGTTACTGCACTTTCGCCGTAGAGGTATGCAAGCATAGGATTGCTCATACCGCAAAGGTTTTCAATCATAATATACACTGTATTAACAAGGATCATGGGGCTTATCATGGGGAACGTAATCTTCCAGAAGTTTTCCCAACCGGTAGCACCTTCAACCTTTGATGATTCAAAGATTGAGGGTGAAATGGTTTGAAGACCTGCAAGGAATATCAACGTAGGAACACCTGCACCGTTGATGATGCCTGTTAATTTATCGAATGCTTTACCAATAAATTCACCAAACGAGCCACCTATCGTATCCTGTATACTTCCCGATATATCCATAGCCTGTGAGCCAACGGATGATACCTGCGATGCATCGATACCTGTTTCGCCTGCAAGAAGAGCTGCTGCAACACCTGCAGATGTGATAACGGGCATGAAGAGTACCGCACGAGCGAACGTTCTGCCGTGGAATTTCTGGTTAAGAACGTTTGCCATAAGGAAGCTGAAGATCAAAGTTGCGGGAACGGTTATTACCATATTTGAGCCGGATGCAATAAGCTGATTAATGAAGTCAGCCTGCTTTGTAAAGGCTTCAACATAAGCGGTAAAACCATAAGGTGAAATGTTTGTTATCTTGGTTACATCGTCAAACACCTGCTCGTTAAACGAAAGAACAAGTGCAGTATAAAGGGGTGATACTACGAAGAATATCAAACCTAAAAGGAATGGGAGTATGAAGAGCCATCCGTATAATGAACGTCTTGTCATCAAGCCCAATTTATAACTTTTTGGTTTTTTCATTTAGATCTCCCCTCCCTTTGCAAAAGATTCTGCCTTAACAACTGTGCCGTCTGCAGCAGTATAATCAACATCGCTATAGTTGATATAAACTTCAACACCGTTTGCGTAGGTTACCTTGTTTACATCTTCAGCAACGTTTTCATGTGCTACCATAAACTGACCTGCAGTTGACTTAAGAAGCTCATTGTACTCCTTATACATGCTTATAGCACCTTCGATCCATGAGCCGTAGCTTAATGAGTACATACCCTCAAACCAAAGCTCCTGAACCTGATCGTTTGTTGCATAGCACCAACGATAGTACAAGCCTGAACCTGCTTCAACAGCCTGTAAGAATGCCTGTCTTGTATCGCCGTCAAGGTTGATGGGATCACCTGAATACTCAATGCATCCGTGAATTACCATCTGATAGAACGGAACTGAAAGATCTGCAAGGTTGAACTTACTGCTGGTGTTGCTGATTTCAAAAACCTCATCAACATAAGGAAGCATATATGAGTTTGTTCCCTTTGTCATTACATTAAGATTTTCACCGTAAACCTTAGCAATGTTAGAATAAATGCCTGAAACCTTCTCACGATCACTGAAGTCCTTGATCTTATAGTTACTGGGAAGATTATATCCCAAGCTACCAAGGCTTACTGATTTTATGCCTAATGCATTGATATCATCAAGAGTGCTCTTTGAGAAGCTCTTCTTTGCATTAAAGTCAATAAGTGAGGGTGAAACGATTGATGCAGCATTATCTGAAGCGCTTATATTCCAGTCATCAAGATACTGATAATGATATGCAACGTTACGTGTTACAAGACGTGATGCCTGTGTAAACTCACTATATCCGTCAAAAGCAGCAGAACTGTATACAAACGCAAGCTCTGTTTCAAAGTAAACGTTTACACCAAGACCATCTGCATAAGCAATAAGGTCGCTAAGTCCGTTTTTACCTCCAAGCTCCTTAAGAACCTTTACCTTATTAAATACGGTGTTTCTTAAGCCGCCGTTTGCCCAACCCTTATAGTTGATTGAAACGTTCTTGATGCCTGCAGCGCTAAGCTGTGCGATAATATCCTTACACTGCGCAAACGTTGTGATTGCTTTGGTTTCGGTATATCCAACACCAAGGAATGCTGTTTCGTGGTCATATGCACCAACAAGCTCAATATTAAAGGGAACATCTTCGAATGCTTTCTGAGTAAGAACACCGTTCTTGATAAGGTAGTTTCTGTAATACTCAGCCATTCCGTTGTAGTTTGCCTTTTCACCTGTAAGCATTGTGTACTGAACAGTAAGATCTGCAGAGTTCATATACTCCTGATATATCTTGGATTTCTTACCTGCGCTCTTGAACTGAATTTCTTCATATTCAGACATTCTAAAGCTTGTGTAGCATCTGTTGCGGTCAACTGCGTTAGCGTTCTTACCTGCAATATCAGCAATAACTGTTGCGTTTGTATCGCCGGACTGAATAATTGCAAACAATGCGCTTGTATCACGCTTGATACCAAATACAGGAAGATATCCGCTTTCAGTTGAATAGGGTTTTGTGGTAAGTACACGACCGTCATCAAGGCCGTAAAGCTGAACACGTACATCTGATGTGATGTTAGTTTTACCGTTATTGAAGTTTACGATAGCACCAGAACCGTCGGGAACGAACATATAGCCGTCTTCCTTCTGTGATGCTGAACCGAAGTACTTAAGAAGGTCAATGGATACAAGTGCAAGGGATTCCTTATCAAACTGTATCTCATCATTAGGAATTGAAACGTTAAGACCATCCTCATTAAGCGTATAATCAACGGGAATCCAGAATGTTTTTGCTGATTCAGCAACATAACCGAATGCTTCGTTAAGCTCATTACGCTTTTCCATTGTCATACCGGCTTCTTCAACGAAGGCTTTTTCAATCTTACGCATAAGCTCTTCGTTGTAAAGCTTTGTAAGATCCTGTATGATATAAACTGTTTTGCCATCCTTAATGAAATCGTTAATCTTAGGAGCAACATCGGTATATTTCTGACGTGCGTCGGGTGTGTAGCTATTCCAAACCTCAGGAGTGATCTTAGCATAAAGGCTACCGTTTAAGATATAGGTAGAAATAAGCTTATGATCCTTACTGCTCTTAAATTTCTGAGCAATCTCTTCTGCCATCTCGCCTTCCATACAAATCGGGAAGGTGTATTCAGCCTTAAGCTGACCTAAAACGTAGATAACACGAAGATTGCCGTTGTTATCAGCAATGTAATACTGAAACTTATTCTTATCGGGATCTGACTTTGCAACACAGTCAGTAAAGCTTTCAAGAACCTTCTGGCTGCCATCCTTCTTGTTAAAGTAGAACAAGGAAAGCTGACTTGTCATTTCACCTGCAATACCTGCGTTTCTTTCAGAAGGTGTGGGGTTTGAATACCATACGTCACCTGTTAAATTATTCTTTAACGCAATCTCAAGAGTTTCTTCACACATATAAAGTGTGTAGTTCTCATTTGATTGTACGAACTTAAATACGGTATCAACAAGTGTTGCATTTAATGCGGGGTCTTCCCCTTCAACAACCTCTGCGTTCTTTTTGGGTGTATAAACATCCTTACGAATAAGAGGTTCTTTTGTTTCATCAAACTTGAAGTATTCACCATCGAATTCAGGTGTAATATAAGTTGATGTAGTTTTATCTGCGCATCCTGTAAAAGCTATTGCCGGAAG
>JAZQTV010000066.1:0-7588 GCA_045630945.1 Clostridia bacterium | reverse complement strand
CCTGCCGAAAACGATGATATTCAAGGTGAATTTGATTGTGGCTTCGGAAGATTTATTTCCGACGGTAAGGAATACTATATTTACGCACGCACGCCTATGCCGTGGTCAAATATTCTGACCAACGAAATTTTCGGAACGCTGATTACCGAAAGCGGCGGCGGATACAGTTGGTATAAAAATTCAAGCCTTAATAAGCTAACACCGTGGTATAACGATGGTGTTACGGATCCTGTTGGCGAAGCATTGTACTTGCGTGATAATAAACTTAATCGCTTCTGGTCGATTACCCGCGATCCTGTAAAAACCTGTGAAAAGCACGATTGCATTTACGGCAAGGGTTACGGCATATACCGCTATAATGGTTACGGAATGAAACAAAAGCAAACCGTGTTCGTTCATAACGAAAAAAGCATAAAGATAATAAACGTTTCGCTGGAGGGCGTTCATAACCGTGATATTTCCGCCTACTATTTTCTAACGCTTCAGATGGGACAAAACAAAAACGCAAAAAAGTACCTTGAGGTGTTTGAACATAACGGTATGTTGTGTGCAAAGAATAGTAATGAATATATGTTCATATATGCAGAAGATGCGGAATACTGCTCTTCTTCCCAAGGCTTTTTCGGCAATAACGGTGTTGACAAGCCTCAGGCGGTTATTCAGGGTGAGTTTATTAAAAACGACGATAATACACCTGTTTTTGCGCTTAAAACCAAGGCAAAGGAAGAGTTTAATATATTCATCGGTGCGGCGGAAACGATAGAGGAGCTTGATGCGCTTGCCGAATGCGTAAAGGGTGCCAAGGCAGACGTATGGCTTGAAGAAGTAAAAAATAAATGGGATGAGCGTGCGGCAAGAATACAGATAAAAACACCCGACAGAAAGCTTGATATACTGTTTAACAATTGGCTTAACTATCAAACTGTGGCTTCAAGGCTGTACGGGCGCACAGGCTTTTATCAGGCAGGCGGTGCGTATGGCTTTAGGGATCAGCTTCAGGATTGTCTTTCGTTAACGGTGTCCGATCCTGAAACGGTGCGCGAGCATCTTTTAAAATGTGCGGCGCATCAGTTTAAGGAGGGCGACGTTCAGCATTGGTGGCACCCCGAATATTCAGGTGTGCGCACAAAGGTAAGCGATGATCTTCTGTTTTTGCCGTACGTTGCATCAGTATATGCGCACGTTACGGGTGATAAAGATATATTTTCCGTACAGGTACCCTACATTGAAGGACATTCCTTGGGCGAACGTGAAGATCTTTATGAAACGGCTTGGCAGTCAAAGGAAAGCGGAACGCTGTACGAGCATTGTTTAAAGGCGATTCAGCTTGTGATAAAAAGAAGTGGTAAGCATTCCTTGCCCCTTATTCTTGCAGGGGATTGGAATGACGGAATGAACGGTTTAGGTAAAAAGGGCATTGGCGAAAGCGTATGGCTTGGGTGGTTCTTCTTTAGCGTAATAAGTAATTTTCTTCCCTTTGTTAAGGACGAAAAAACAAAGGAAACGCTTATTTCGCACGCGCATAAGCTAAATCACGCACTTAATACTGTGTGCTGGGACGGGCAATGGTACGTTCGCGCATTCGATGATAACGGCAGAATAATAGGTTCTAAAAAGGAAGAATGTGCTAAAATTGATGCTATATCGCAGGCGTGGTCGGTTCTTTCGGGTGCAGGTAAACGAAGCGAAATAGCAATGAAAAGTGTTAAAAAGCATCTTATTGATGGAAAAATTCTAAAGCTTTTAACGCCTCCGTTTACCAAGGAATACGGTGCGGGATATATAGGTGATTATATTCCCGGCATCCGTGAAAACGGCGGACAGTACACCCATGCGGCAATATGGTGCGCTTCAGCGTTTATGCAGCTTGGTGAATGTGAAAGCGGTTACAGCGTACTTGATATGATAAACCCAATAAGCCATACCCAAAATAAATGCTCGGCAGAGGAGTATAAGCTTGAGCCGTATTCGGTTGCCGCAGACGTTTATTCTAATGAAGAAAACTACGGCAGAGGTGGGTGGAGCTGGTATACTGCATCGTCGTCATTATATTTTTGTTCGGTGCTTTATGATTTGCTGGGCATAAATATGGAAAACGGCAAAATTTCCGTTACACCGCATATTCCAAAACAATGGGGCGAATTTGAGGTAAAAATAGATACACCGCGGCATAAATTCGATATAAAGGTAATCAATCCTCAAGGCAAAACCGATACGGTCGAAAGCATCACCGAGGTAAAGAAAGGCGAAAAAACCGAAATACGTGTTGTAATGTAACACGAAAAGCAGACGCTTAAATAGAAGACGTCTGCTTTTTTGTTGACTTTTTGAGGTTTAGCAAATATAATTTATATATTAAAGCTAAAGGATATTTGTATGAACGTTCAATTTTTGCCTGTAACAAGTGAAGAATGTGCCGCACGCGGTGGGGACAGACCTGATTTTGTGTACGTTATCGGTGATGCGTACGTGGATCATCCAAGCTTTGGTCCTGCAATTATTTCGCGTGTTCTTGAAAAAAACGGATATAAGGTGGCAATATTACCACAGCCCGATTGGAAGAATATTCAGGAATTTAAACGCTTTGGCAGACCGCGTTTAGGATTCCTTGTTTCTTCGGGAAATATCGATCCTATGGTAAACCACTATACCGCCGCACATAAAAGAAGAAGCACCGATGCGTATTCACCTGGCGGAAAAATCGGTATGCGACCTGACCGTGCAACCATAGTTTACTGTAACTGCATAAGGCAGGCTTATAAAAATATGCCCATCGTTATAGGCGGTGTTGAAGCAAGCTTAAGAAGATTTGCCCATTACGATTGCTGGGATAATAAGGTGCGTGCATCCATTCTTGTAGATAGCGGTGCAGATTTGTTACTGTACGGTATGGGTGAACGAAGTATCGTCGAAATGGCAGATGCACTTTCAAGTGGACTTGATATCAAGGATATAACGTATATTAAGGGGTCGGCATATCTTACCGAGGATGCTGAAAGCGTATATAACGGCAAACTTATCAAAAGCTTTGAAGAAGTTAAAAGTGATACGAACGCATATTCAAGCGCGTTTATGGCGCAGTATAATGAACAGAACCACGTAAACGGTAAAACACTTATCCAAAAGCACGGCAAAAGCTTTGTGGCAGTAAATCCGCCAAGCGATCCTCTTTCCGAACGTGAAATGGATGAGGTGTATGCCCTTCCTTATACACGGTTGCCACATCCTATGTACGATAAAATGGGCGGTATTCCTGCAATAAAGGAAATTGAATTCTCCGTTACCGCAAACCGTGGCTGTGCAGGTGCGTGTTCGTTCTGCGCAATAACCTTTCATCAGGGAAGAGTATTGCAGTCACGCAGTGAAGAATCAATAAAAAAAGAGGTCGAGCTTCTTACTACTCTTAATGGCTTTAAGGGATATATTCACGATGTTGGCGGTCCTACCGCAAACTTCTACGGGCAAGGGTGTAAAAAACAAAAGGAATCGGGTGCGTGTAAGGACAGGCAATGTCTGTATCCCGAAATCTGCCCTGCTTTTAAGCCTGATCATTCAAGGTATATTAAGCTTTTGAAGGAACTTCGTGAGCTTCCTAAGGTAAAAAAAGTATTTATACGTTCAGGTCTTAGGTTTGACTGTATGCTTGCTGATAAAAAGTTTGGAAGCGAATTTTTAAAGCAATTGTGCACCCATCACGTTTCGGGACAGCTTAAAGTTGCGCCCGAACATATTTCCGATAAGGTGCTAAAACTTATGGGTAAGCCGGGTGAGAGGGTATATAACGAATTTTCACGCAGGTACAAGGAAATGAACGCGCGGATAAATAAGGAACAGTATCTTGTTCCGTATCTTATTTCAGGGCATCCGGGAAGCGATCTTAAGGAAGCGGTAAAACTTGCGGAATACCTGCACAAAAACAGGATAAATCCCGAGCAGGTACAGGAATTTTATCCCACTCCGGGTACGCTTTCAACATGTATGTACTATACCGAAACCGATCCAAGAACAGGACAAAAGCTTTACGTTGCAAAGGATATAAAGGAAAAAATAATGCAGCGTGCGCTTTTACAGTATAAAAAACCCGAAAATTATGAAACGGTAAAAAAAGCGCTTTTAAAGGCGGGAAGACAGGATCTTATAGGCTTTGGACCCGAATGCCTTATAAAGCCACGGGTGATAAAAAATGATTATTCAAGGAGAAAGAAATGACAGATTATAAATCCGGCTTTTGCGTTTTATGCGGTAGACCTAACGTAGGCAAATCAACCTTAATGAATTATTTTGTAGGTCAGAAGATAGCGATTGTTTCACCAAAGGCACAGACAACGCGCAACTGCATCCGCGGTATTTTGACCGAGGATGATTTTCAGATAGTTTTTCTTGATACACCGGGTATTCATAAGCCTAAGTGCAAGCTTAACGAATTTATGATGAAGACACAGAAGGAAGCGGCAGTAGGCGCGGATTTTACTTGCGTTATGCTTGATATGACCGAAAGCATCGGTTCGACGGATGAGCATATTATTGCCGAATATGCGTCTTCAGGCACACCATGTGCCATAGTTTTAAATAAAATCGACTGTGTTGACAGGGAAAAGGTGGTATCGTATATTACTCGCCTTGCTAAATATGACGTTATGATAATTCCCGTATCCGCAGAAACGGGTGAGGGTACAGATGAGCTTTTAAAGGTAATTAAGCAGCATCTTCCTCAGGGACCGCAATATTTTCCAGAGGATATGGTGTGCGATTTCCCCGAGCGCTTTCTTGCGGCAGAAATAATAAGGGAAAAGTCACTTTTAAATCTTAATGATGAAATACCCCACGGAATAGGCGTTTCCATTGAAGCTATGCAGGAGCAAAATAACGGCAATATCCGCATAACAGCAGATATCGTGTGCGAAAGGGAATCCCATAAGGGAATAATCATCGGCAAAAAAGGCGCAATGATAAAAAAGATAGGCACCGAAGCACGCGAAGAGCTTGAGGCGCTTCTTGAAACCAAGGTGTACGTTGAATTGTTCGTAAAAGTGCGTGATAATTGGCGCAATTCCAATGCCGCACTTAAAGATTTGGGATATAACGAATAAAAGCACCGTTGTCGCCCCAAAATATAATGGGGTGATTTTATGGACGACAGAATAGATAGAGCGCTGATGAAAATGTTCTTAAAAACGGGTGATCCGTATTATTATACGGCTCGCGGAATTTTAAGGGAAAGGAATAAAAATGGGGGAGCAGATAAAAACACAGGCGATAGTCCTTAATAAAGTGGATTATAAGGATAACGACCGTGTTTTAACGCTTTTTTCTGCGCAAAAGGGAAAGATAACCGTTTCCTGTAAAGGCGTAAAAAAGCAGAATTCAAAGCTTCGTGCCGCAAGTGAAATATTCGCTTTCGGTACGTACATACTTGCCGAATCACATTCAAGGTATACCGTAACGGGCTTTGACTCCATTGATTCTTTTCATGAGCTTAGGGCGGATTTTGACCGTCTTTCCTTGGGTGTAATGCTTCTTAAAATTTGCGAAAAGGCAATAGAAGCAGATGAGGCGGACGTTGAACTTTTTACTTTGCTGATAAACAGTCTGCATAAGCTTAGAGATCCTAAAGTCAGCGCAGGGTACGCAGTATCGGTTTTCCTTTTAAGGTTCTGCGGCTTATTTGGCTATCAGCCCGAGCTTAACAGGTGCGAAAAATGCTCAAGCGAAAGTGATTTGTTGTATTTTTCGGCATCAATGGGCGGTCTGCTTTGCAAAAACTGTAACGAAAGCGAGCACGTTGCCGTTACAGGCGGTTGCGTTCATTATATGAAAAAAATATGCTTTTCTGATTTTGAGGATGCGTTTTTATATAAGCCAACCGAAAAGCAGGTGAAGGAACTTTACCGTGTTGCGTGCTATTATACCGCGTATTTCTTTGATGAAAAGATAAGGATAATGGAGTATATAAACAAGTATAATTTGGTGTAAGGTAACAAATGATAATTAAAGGCGGTTAAAACCGCTTTTTTTATTTAAAAAAACGGTTGCCAATATTTACAATTTGCATTATAATGTATAACGAATGTAAAAAAGTACATTTTAGGGCAAAAAGCCCATTAAATTTAGGAGGTTATAGAAGATGAGTCACAAGTATGTATACCTTTTCTCAGAAGGTGACGCAAAAATGCGTGAGCTTCTCGGTGGTAAGGGCGCAAACCTTGCAGAAATGACCAATATCGGTCTTCCTGTTCCTCAGGGTTTCACCGTAACAACTGAAGCTTGCACACAGTACTACAATGATGGTAGAAAGATCAACGATGATATCCAGGCACAGATCATGGAATACATCGACAAAATGGAGGGTATGGTTGGCAAAAAGTTCGGCGATAAGGAAAATCCCCTTCTTGTTTCAGTTCGTTCAGGTGCACGTGCATCAATGCCCGGTATGATGGATACCATTCTTAACCTTGGTCTTAACGAAGAGGTTGTTGAAACAATGGCTGCAAAGTCAGGCAATCCCCGTTGGGCTTGGGACTGCTACAGAAGATTCATTCAGATGTATTCTGACGTAGTTATGGAAGTTGGTAAGAAGTATTTCGAAGTTCTTATCGACAAGATGAAGGAAGAAAGAGGCGTAACTCAGGACGTTGAGCTTACTGCTGATGATCTTAAAGAGCTTGCAGGTCAGTTTAAGGCTGAATACAAGAACAAGATTGGTAAGGATTTCCCCACCGATCCTAAAGAGCAGCTTATGGGCGCAGTAGAAGCAGTTTTCCGTTCATGGGACAACCCCCGTGCAAACGTATATCGTCGTGATAACGATATTCCTTATTCATGGGGTACTGCAGTTAACGTACAGATGATGGCTTTCGGTAACATGGGTGATAACTGTGGTACTGGTGTTGCTTTCACACGTGACCCCGCAACAGGCGAAAAAGGCCTTATGGGTGAGTTCCTTACAAATGCACAGGGTGAAGACGTTGTTGCAGGTGTTCGTACTCCCATGCCTATCGCTGAGATGGCTGAAAAATTCCCCAAAGCATTCGAAGAGTTCACAAAGGTTTGCGCTACTCTTGAAGACCATTACCGCGATATGCAGGATATGGAATTCACAGTTGAAGACGGCAAGCTTTTCATGCTTCAGACACGTAATGGTAAGAGAACCGCTAAGGCTGCTCTTAAGATCGCTTGCGACCTCGTTGACGAAAACATGATCGACAAGAAACAAGCTGTTGCTATGATCGATCCTCGTAACCTCGACACTCTCCTCCACCCACAGTTTGATACAGCTGCTCTTAAAGCTGCAACACCTGCTGGTAAAGGCCTTGGTGCTTCTCCTGGTGCTGCTTGCGGTAAAGTTGTATTTACTGCTGAAGATTCAAAAGAATGGGCTGCTAAGGGCGAAAAGGTTATCCTCGTTCGTTTGGAAACTTCACCTGAAGATATCACAGGTATGAAGGCTTCTCAAGGTATCCTCACCGTTCGTGGTGGTATGACTTCACACGCTGCCGTTGTTGCTCGTGGTATGGGTACAGCTTGTGTTGCTGGATGTAGTGAACTTAAGATTAACGAAGAAGAAGGAACTATGGATATTAACGGCCTT
>JAZQTV010000065.1:0-11222 GCA_045630945.1 Clostridia bacterium | reverse complement strand
CCGCGAAGAATTTTTTCAGTTCTTGCTGTGGGTTTACCGTCTTTAAAAAGAAGGTCTCTGTTCTGGTTTGTTACAAAGAAACCGGGCGCAATAGCATTTACACGGATATTGCAGGGAGCAAAGTGAACTGCAAGCCATTGTGTAAGGTTTGAAACTGCGGCTTTTGCGGCAGAATATGCGGGGATCTTCGTCAAGGGTCGGAATGCATTCATTGATGATACGTTAAGAATTACACCGCCGCTTTTAACCATTTCTTTTGTAAATACCTGTGTTGTGAGTACTGCGGCAACTACGTTGAGGTCAAAAACAAATCTAATGCCTGCGGGATCAAGATCAAAGAACGTTTTAAGGTCCTTGCTATCAAGCATATCGGGTGTCATGGTTTCGTTGTCGGTTGTGCCGCGGGGGTTATTTCCGCCTGCGCCGTTAATAAGAATATCACATGCACCAAGCTTTTCTGAAACTACTGCTTTTGCGGCTTCAAGGCTTTCAGTCTTTAAACAGTTAGCTTCAACTGCAACAGCTACACCGCCGTCTGCAATAATTTCATCTGCAACCTTCTGTGCCGCTAAAGTATTAATATCAAGCAAAGCAACCTTTGCGCCGCAAGCTGCCAATGCTTTTGCAAAACCGCTGCAAAGAACACCGCCTGCACCTGTTATAACGGCAACTTTACCGTTTAAATTGATTTGAAAAGGTAATTTCATTTTGTATCTCCTTTCACGATTGCTTCCCAAAGACCGTTAAGGTAGGAAGCACCTAATGCTCTGTCAAAAAGTCCGTAACCGGGTCTGCCGTCTTCGCCCCAGATATTTCTGCCGTGGTCGGGACGGGTGTAACCGTCGAATCCATTATCATAAAGAGCTTTCATTATGCCGTACATATCAAGCGAACCGCAAGCTGTGGGGTGGGGGCTTTCGTTAAAGCGCGCATCACCTGTAAAGCGGATATTTCTTGCGTGTAAGAAATGTACTCTTCCCATTTTTGCATATTTTGCAGAAAGCTTAACCATATCGTTGTCAGGACTGCAACCAAGTGAACCTGTGCAAAGAGTTATGCCGTTGTACTTTGAGTCAACAGCCTTAAACATTCTGTCAATATTCTTTTCACCTGTAATAATGCGGGGAAGACCGAACATACTCCACGGCGGATCATCAGGATGAATAGCCATTTTAACGTCGCATTCCTCACAAACGGGAATTATTCTTTCAAGGAAATATATAAGATTTGACATAAGCTTTTCTTCGTCAATATTCTTATATGAATCTAAAAGACCCTGAAGCTGTTCTTTTGTGTAGCTTTCGTCCCAACCGGGAAGAGAAAGCTCACCCTTTGAAGGATCCATAGCGTTTACAGTCGCCTGATCATAGGCAAGACATGTTGAACCGTCTGTATTCTTCATTTTTAAATCACTTCTTAACCAGTCGAAAACAGGCATAAAGTTGTAGCAAATTACCTTAACGCCTGCTTTGCCTAAGTTACGAATGGTTGTGCAATAATTTTCAATAAGCTTGTCCCTTGAAGGTGCGCCCATCTTGATATCCTCGTGAACGGGAACACTTTCAATAACTTCCATCTTAAGATTTTTTGCATTAACCGTTTCTTTTAAAGCCATAATGCGTTCGAGGGGCCATACTTCACCAACAGGAACGTCATATATAGCAGTAACAACACCGCTCATCTGCGGGATCTGACTGATGTATTCTAAGGTAACGGGGTCATTTTCACCGTACCAACGAAAGGTCATATCCATACTAATCTTCCTCCTAATTAAAAATTAAAATAGTCTTTTGCATTTTTATAAGAAATTCCTTCGATTATCTTGCCGCAATCGGGATCAAATTCACCGTTTTCAACCCAAATTCCGATTTCGTTACAAAGAATCCTTCTAAAGAAATCAAAACGAACGTATGAGGTGAAGCTACGTGAATCTGTAAGCATACCGATGAATCTGCCTAAAAGACCTGCGTTTGCAAGTGCGTGAATCTGTGCCTTAATACCGTCAACGTGATCATTAAACCACCATGCAGAGCCTAATTGCATTTTGCCCGGTGTTTCGCCTGAAAATGCGCCTGTCATTGCGGCAATCATATTGTTTACCGTATCGTTAAGGCAATAGAAGATTGTTTTAGGTAATCCTGCTTCTTTGTTTATTTCGTCAAGCATTCTTGCAAAATGTACGGCATTTATAGGATCACCAACAACGTCAATGCCGCTATCTGCACCTGTTAACGCAAACAGCTTACTGTTTACGTTTCTTAGGGGGGCCATATGTATCTGCATTACGATATTTTTCTTGTAGTAGTGCACTGCAAAGAAGCGTGTCATATAATCGGTATATTTATCAAGAAGTGACTGTTCAATCTTGTTCCCTTTAAGTACTTCGGTAAATGCATTCTTTGCATCGGTGTATTCACCCTTAACCGGAGGAATATACCCCAATGCGTGATCTGCTACTGTACAACCTACGGAAACAAAGTAATCAAGTCTTTTTTCAAGAACTGTAAGAAGTGTATCAAAGTCGGTTATCTCGGTGTTTTCAGTTGCGCCCAAACGCTTGATATAAGAAAGTATATCGTCACGGTTTAAGCCAAAGCAAATGATATCGGGGCGGAATGTAGGTAATACCTTTGTTTCCGTGCCTTTCATCAGCTTGTGATATTTAAGGTCATCGGCAGGATCGTCTGTTGTGCATATAACCTTAACGTTGCAACGCTTAATTAATTGCTGTGAGGTAAATCCGCCTTCTTTAATACGTGCGTTAGCCTCTTCCCAAATTTCAGACGCACTTTTTTCGGTTAAAGGCTTGTTAATACCGAATAACTGCTTTAATTCCATATGCGCCCAATAATAGAGCGGATTTCCGGGGGCATATTCAAGTGTTGAAGCAAATTTAGTGAATTTGTCCTTGTAATTAGCATTACCTGTTATATACTTTTCATCAACACCGTTTTGACGCATCGCGCGCCATTTGTAATGGTCACCTGCAAGCCAAAGCTCGCCAATGTTTTCAAACGATTTATTTTCATAAATCTCTTGCGGATTTAAGTGACAATGATAATCAATAATAGGCTGTTCTTTTGCGTAGCTTTCGTATAAACGAACAGAAGAATCATTGTTTAATAAAACCGTATTATCAAAAAAACTTTTCATAATATTGTCCTTTAAAATGTGATTTCATTTCCTTTTGATTCGTACATTGCAAGAAGAACTCTTAAAGCCTTTGAAGCTTCGCTTACGTCTATGGGCATTGATTCATCCGTAGTAATTTTTTTGTAAAAATCATTAAACAGCATCATATGTCCAACGCCCCAATAGCCTTTTCCGTCTGATGATAATGCGGTATCGTAAAGCTCTTGCTTAACTCCGTCGATATAGAGATCATCATCCCTTAACATAAGTTTCATGTTCTCGCATATTATTTCAAGGGAAATAGGTGAGTCGGTGTAGTTTGCGGTGGTTGCATAAAACATACCTTTTGCACCACTTTTGAACGTAATGTAAGCGCTTGCTGTATCCTCAACGTCGATAACGTCTTTAAGATGGTAGTTGGCAGTCATTGCTGTAAGCTTTTCAGGATCACCGCACATCCAAAGCATAAGGTCAAGTGTATGAATTGCCTGATTTATCATTACGCCACCGCCCTCGGTTGCCATAAAGCCTCTCCAATGGCTATCAACGTAATAGGGGGCATTTCTGTTCCACAAAACCGTTCCGTTAGCAAAAAGAACCTTGCCTGCCTTGCCGGAATCAATTAATTCTTTTGCAACCTTGTTGCGATTGAGATATCTGTTCTGGAAAGAAATACAAATCTTTGCTTTGCTTTCCTTTTCTGCTTCTAAAAGCTCGTCAACCTGTGCCATTGTAATTGACACAGGTTTTTCTAGTAAAACGTGAATATTGCGTTTTAAAGCAGCAATTGCCATCTCTGAATGAAGATAGTGAGGAGTGCATACGTGTAAAACGTCAGGCTTTACGGTATCGAGCATTTTAATGTAATCATCAAAGGTTTCTGCATCGGGTGCATAAGTGTTTTTTAATGATTCGGCTCTTTCGATTAAGATATCGCATACTGCAACTATCTTAACGTTTTCCATCTTCGAAAGGTACGTAGCGTGAGTGCGTGCAATTCCGCCGCAACCAACAATAGCAGTTTTAAACACAGTAAGTCATCTCCAATTAGTTATTGTAAGTTGATGAAAGGTCGGCAGATGTGTTTGAGACAACCTCTGCTTTTTTTGTTGTTGAATTTTTAATGCGCTCCTGAAGAAGATCATAGAACTTCTTGCCGTCGAAGGGGATATCAACGGTATCGTTTACCCACGTTGAAAGAAGCATTGCATTAGCAAGCGTTACGCCTTTAATTCCGTCTGAAGCAGGTGCATAAAGCTCTTCAAGACCAAGAAGTGTGTTTGCAAAGTTGTTAAGAATTCCAATGTGCTGTGAATTTTCACCTTCGGGATTAAGTTCAATAACCTCACATCCGGGGGTGCCGAATGCGGTTGTAGCTGTTACAAGATGCTCGCTGATAGGTGTATCGAGCTTCTTGAAGGTAAGCTTGCCGTTATCAAAAATAAGTGTACCCTTGTCACCGGTTATTTCAAAGCGGTTTGTGCCAGGGGCATCGGCAGTTGTTGTAATAAATACACCTGTTGCTCCGTTAGGATATTCAAAATATGCAGTAACGTCATCCTCAACTTCGATATCGTGCCATTTTCCAAAGTGGCAGAATGCACGTACTTTGTTGGGCATCATATCAGTAATCCACTGGAAAAGGTCAATGTTGTGGGGGGCCTGATTGTAAAGAACACCGCCGCCTTCGCCTTCCCATGTTGCACGCCAGCCACCGCTGTTGTAATAGTACTGATTTCTGTACCAGTTTGTGATAATCCAGTTAAGACGCTTGATTTCGCCAAGCTCACCGTCTGCAACCATTTTCTTCATTAACTTGAATGCAGGGTTTGTTCTCTGGTTAAACATAATACCAAGCTTAAGCTCAGGATGCTTCTTTGCTTCATCAAGCATTTCCTCAACCTGAAGCGTATATACACCTGCGGGCTTTTCAACAACAGCATGTAAGCCGTTTTTCATTGCCTTAATTGCATATTCGGGGTGGAAATAATGGGGAATAGCTACGATTACAACGTCACAGGTTTTTGCGGCAATAAGCTCATCACCTGAATTATAAAAATTAACGCTGTTTAGTGCGTAGGGGTTAACGTCGTTTATAATTTTCTTAATATTTTCGAGTTTTGCAGGATTTAAGTCTGCAATTGCGGTACAAACACCGTTTTTAATTCTGTTGTCGATAAGGTTTCTGAAGTGGCCTGAACCCATGTTACCTGCACCGATAATACCAAATCTTACTTTTTCCATGTTTTGTCGTCTCCTTCTTTATAGCCTAAATTGGTTAATATATTTTTGAGTGCATTTACAGCCGCATCAAAAGATTCGTTTTGATTTTCAAAGTGAAATTTATGCTTTAATTCTCTGCTGTCGATGTTTGAGTAGCCTGTGAACTTGTAAAGGTGGGGCTCAACAGAAACAAATGTTTCATCATCCTTAACAGCGGATATTTTTTCAAGAACCTCGGGGATTTTACCGTCGCCGTATCCTGCAGGGACAATAATATGTCCATCAAGTGTTGCGTCTTTAATGTGGAGGTACTCAATATACTGCTTTGTATTGTCTACTGCCCAGGTTATATCTGCATCGTCCATAATATAGTTAGCGGGATCGAATATACCCCTGATGCCTTTAACATTTTCGAGAATATCCTTTACTTCTGTGGGGAGACAGCCGTAAATTTTAGCCTCGTTTTCGTGGCAAAGCTGAACGCCTTCTTTTTCAGCGTATTCAACTAACACATTTAATCTTTTCATTACTTCTTCTCGGTAATCAGTAGCCTTTTCACCTTCAGGAATGAAGAAACTGAACATACGGATATACTTTGTGCCGAGTATTTGGGCAGTCTTAACAGCTTTTTTGAAACGCTCAAAGTGCGGTTCGAAATCATCGGTAATGTTGTATTTTCCAATAGGTGAGCCTACTGAAGAAACCTTGATACCTGCAGCACTAAACTCTTTTGCAATTGCTTCAAGCTCTTCTTCGGAATAATCGATAATACATTTTCCGTTAACGTTACGTACTTCAATGTATCCCATATTATTGCGCTTAAGCGCTGCAATCTGACCGTTAAGGTCGCCTGCGGCTTCATCTGCGAAGCCTGTGATAATGTACTTTGCCATTATTTTATCCATCCTTTCGATTTAAGTGCATCAAAGCTCTTTTTCATTTCATTCCAACTGTCGCCTGATGAGGGGGCGTTATCCTGCTCAACGTATGCGGCAACAGTATTTGTTTTTGACAATGCATCCATTATTCTGTCAATGGGTGTTTGTCCTTGATATAAGGGGGTGATTCTTGCGCCGTCTGTATCGTTTTCGTCACGCTTTGCTCTGAAATCCTTTAAGTGTACGTAAACAAGACGGTCTTCGAATCTTTTAATATCATCAACAATGTCTGCAGAACCGGCAAGATCTGCCCAACCTGTATCAAGTATAATCTTCCAGTCGGTTTTTGCGCATATTTCATCAATTGTACGCGAACCAACTTCACCAAAGAATTCAAAAGCATGATTATGATAACCGAACATAAGACCTGCTTCGTTAATCTTTTTAACAGCAGGTGAAAGCTCAGCAATCATTTTATCTACGTCAACAACGCCGTCAACGCGATAAGCGTGTCCGCCACCGATACCAACCATATCAGCGCCCATTATTTTGTGCTTTTTGATAACCTCGTCGGTTTTTTCGATTATATCCTGAATAGAAGTGTGGGTAAGCCCGATATCTAAACCAAGCTCAATAGCAGTATCGTGTATCAGGTCAGCATTATATTCAAATCCGCTCACCTGTACGGTTGTGTAGCCGATATGCTTCATTTCCTTCAACGTTGCCACAATCTCTTCGTTGTTTGAACATTTATCCCTTACGGAATAAAGCTGTGCACCAATTAACATAAAAATCCTCCTATTTATTTAAGCCATCCTTTTGATTTGATAGCATTAATACTTTTTTGCATTTCCTCAATACTGTCGGGGAAGAATGGGGCAGTATCTTGTTCGACGTATGCAATTTGCGTGCCTGCTTTTATAAGTGCACTCATACAAATGCACGTATTTAAGACGATCAGCAAATTTTGCAATGTCGTCTACTACATCTGCGCCATCTATGTGAGCCCAGCCTGTATATTTGAATCGCATTTATTTCTTACCGAATAAAGCTGAGCACCTATTTTTGTGAAATACTCCAAAAAATATTTGTAAAATTTCTCAAAAAGTATTATACTATATTTAAGCCGAAAATAACATTGTAAATAATGCTGTTTTTGTTAAAAATCACGAAAAAAATTCAATGTCAAAAGGGTAATGTATGGAAAAAGGAAATCACATAAGATTTAAGGGATTTTATTATCACCACACAATTGATCAAAATCCGTCACCTGATGAGTTTTCGCGCCATTGTCACAATATGTATGAGATTATTTACATAAAAAAAGGAAGCGGAACTTTTTATGTAGAAGGTTCGAAATATTCAATTTATCCGGGATGCTTACTTGTTTTCAGACCGCGTGAATTTCATTGCATAAATATTTCAACACAAACGCCGTACGAACGTCTTGTTGTACATTTTGATGAAGCAATTGTATTTGAAAATCCTGCATTACTTCTTGATATTTTTCATAACAGAGAATTAGGCGTAAACAATATTTATCCCGACATAAAACAAAACATTCCTTCAACGTTTGAAAGAATTTCATATTGCTCTGAACTCAATGAGCCTGAACGTTCAATAATGGCTAAGCTTATTCTTAACGAACTTCTTGTAGTGCTTCATAATGAATTTGCAATCAATCCCGAACACGAAACAGGCGAAAAACTTATCACAAGAATCGTTAATTATATTAATGAAAATATTTCAAGTACGTTAAGGCTTGAGGAGCTTGCAGATAAATTTTTTATCAGCAAATATCATCTTGGGCATATGTTTAAAAAGCATACTGGTCTTCCTGTTATGGAATACATAATCAGAAAACGCGTGGTTATGGCGCAACAATTAATTCTTGAGGGATGTCAGGCATCTACGGCGGCAATCATGTGCGGATTTAACGATTATTCGGCATTTTATCGTGCATATACCAAGTATATTGGCTCAAAACCGTCGGGTGAAATCGGAAGATAATTTTGTAAAATTATAAAGAAATTTAAACGAAATTAGGCGTTCTTTACAAAAAGAACGCTTATTTTTTCTTGACACGAGAACTTTTTTATTATAATATTGTATTTACTTTAAAATGTTATTCAAAGGTGGTGGGTGATTTGAATAGAGCAGAAATGCTGTGGTTATACGTCAACAACATTGAAAAATTAAACGTTGCCTATTATGCTGAATTATATTTTAAGTACGAAAATGCAGACGATTTCATTGAGGCTGTCAGAAGAAAAGTAATCAAGATAACTGACGACGTAAGGGAAGAAATTATATCGGAAAAATGGATTACAAAATGCGAAAATATTCTTTCATATATGGAATCGAAAAATATACGCGTTACATTTTACCGATCTGAAAACTTTCCGGTACGGCTTAAGGAAATTGATTTTCCGCCGCCAATTTTATACTATATCGGCGATATTTCTTTGTGCGATAAAAATACGGTCGCGGTTGTAGGCTCAAGGCGTGCTTCCTCGTACGGAAGAAAATGTACGGCTAACTTTTGTGAAGAGTTTGCTAAAAACGGTGTATGCGTTGTTTCGGGTATGGCAGATGGTATTGATGCATATGCACATTGGGGCATTCTTGAAAATAACGGTGATACAGTTGCGTTTCTTGCAGGTGGCGTTGATTATATTTATCCGCCGTCTAACAGAGGGTTATATGAGAAATTATGCAGTGACGGTTTGGTCTTGAGTGAGTTTCCATTAAAATTACGGCCACAGAAGCCTTATTTTCCTTACAGGAACAGACTTATTTCGGGTCTTTCTCACTGCGTTGTGGTTATTGAGTCAGGTTATCCCAGTGGAACGATGTCAACCGTTGATTATGCACTTGATCAGGGCAGGGAAGTCTATGCGGTTCCCGGCAGCGTTAATTCGGAATTAAGCGCAGGCACTAACTTTTTGATACGTAACGGTTGTAACTGCGCAATAGATCCGTATGACGTGCTTGCAGAGTTTGATATTTTTCAAATTGATGCTTCAAAAAGTCCAATACCTTACGATGAAAGTCTTGATGAAATTCAAATAGAAATTCTTAAAAGGCTTTCTATTGAGGATCTGACCTTTGAACAGCTTGAGGATGAATTGAATATCGATTCTGATCAGTTAAATATGTCACTTACGGCACTTGAGATTCTTGGTTTCGTTCAAAAAGAAGCAGGAAGAGCGTATACTTTAATAAATAAAAAGGCGGAATGAAAATGTCAAAGTTAATGATTGTTGAGTCACCACATAAAGCAAAGACAATAGGAAAATTTTTAGATAAGGAATACAAGGTGCTTGCAAGTGGCGGACATATAATTGATTTGCCCAAAAGCAAAATAGGAATAAAAATTGAAAACAACTTTCAACCTCAATATACACTTATTGCCGCAAAGCGTGAGCTTGCAAAGGAACTTAAGGATGAGGCAATGAAGGCTGACGAAGTATATCTTGCAACCGACCCTGATAGAGAGGGAGAAGCAATTTCTTGGCACCTTGCAGACCTTTTGAATATTCCTGAGGATAAATGCTGCAGAGTTGTATTTAATGAAATTACAAAAAATTGCGTTGTTAATGCATTAAAGGCACCAAGAGCTATCGACGTTGATCTTGTTAATGCACAGCAGGCACGCCGTGTTCTTGATAGGCTTGTAGGTTATCAGATCAGTCCTATTCTTTGGCAGAAAATCAAAAGCGGTTTAAGTGCAGGACGCGTTCAGTCTGCCGTTACTAAAATGGTTGTTGACAGAGAACGTGAGATTGAAAACTTCGTTCCTGAAGAATATTGGGAGCTTGATGCAGTTCTTTCTACCATTAAACCCAAAAAGAAGTTTACCGTTCATTTTTACGGCGACAACGACGGCAAGATTGATTTAAAAAATAACGAACAGGTTATAAATATTATTAACGAGCTGGAGGGTGCAAGGTATATTGTCTCCGAATATAAGGAAGGCTCAAAAAATCATAATCCTCAGCCTCCGTTTACAACGAGTGTTCTTCAACAGGATGCTTCAAGAAAACTTGGCTTTACAACCAAAAAGACAATGATGCTTGCACAACAGCTTTACGAAGGTGTTGAAATCGAAGGTGTTGGTGCAATTGGTCTTGTTACGTATATCCGTACCGACTCGGTTCGTATTGCCAATGAAGCGGTTGAAGATGTACGCAATTATATTTCAAAGAATTTTGATGCAAAATATTTACCTGCAAAGCCTAACTTCTTTAAAACTAAAAAGAACAGTCAGGATGCTCATGAAGCAATTCGTCCCGTAAGTATGGCTTTTACTCCCGAAAGAGTAAAGGGCAGTCTTTCAAACGATCAGTATAAGCTTTACAAGCTTATTTTTGAACGCTTTGTTGCAAGTCAGATGTCGCCTGCGAAGTATTCTACAATTAACGTTTCAATAAGTGCAAATGATAAATATATATTTAAAGCAAGTTCATCAAAGCGTGTTTTCGACGGATTTATGTCAATGTATGTATCGGATAAGGATGAAGAAATTAAAGCAACGCTTCCCGAGCTTACCGTGGGTGAAGAGCTTGCGTGGATAGAATTTGCGAACGAGCAGTTCTTTACACAGCCCCCGCTCAGATACAACGAAGCATCACTTGTTAAGGAAATGGAAGTTAAGGGAATTGGTCGTCCAAGCACCTATGCACCTACCGTATCTACCATTCTTGAGCGTGAATACATTGAAAGAGATAAGAAGACTCTTAAACCCACTACTCTTGGTGTTTGTGTAACTGATATGATGGCTGAAAACTTCCCCGATATCGTTGATATTAAGTTTACGGCATTGATGGAAGAAAAGTTGGATGACGTTGAAAATGGTGATAAGGATTGGATAAAGGTTATATCCGATTTCTACGGACCGTTTAAAAAGACACTTGATAAAGCAAGTCAGATTGAAAGGGTAAAGGTTCCCGTTGAGCAGACTGAAGAGCCTTGTCCCAAGTGCGGTGC
>JAZQTV010000064.1:0-8722 GCA_045630945.1 Clostridia bacterium | reverse complement strand
TTTTTGAAACATAAAAAGTTTATTATTTTTTGTGTTTGCAACTAATTTTGTACTCGCAGTATGTTTTACCACGTATGAGAGTTCGATAAACACTACAAGTCAAGGCGCAAAGGGGTAAAAGCGAATGCGCTTACACAAACGTAAGTAATTGAGCTTTTATCCCCTTTGCAACACAGGAAATAAAGCCCCGAAGATTTCTCTTCGGGGCTTTATGGTTGTAGTGAATTATCGAACTCGAATCAAATTAGTCGATGATTGATGAAACAATACCAGCACCAACAGTTCTGCCGCCTTCACGGATAGCGAAGTGGAGACCTTCTTCGATAGCGATTTCTGTGATAAGCTTAATGCTCATTGTGATGTTATCGCCAGGCATAACCATTTCTACGCCTTCGGGAAGGGTTACAACACCTGTAACGTCTGTTGTTCTGAAATAGAACTGAGGTCTGTAGCCGTTTAAGAAAGGAGTATGACGGCCGCCTTCTTCCTTCTTAAGTACGTATACTTCGCCCTTGAATTCTGTGTGGGGGTTGATTGTGCCGGGTTTGCAAAGAACCTGACCTCTTTCGATTTCGTCTCTCTGGATACCACGGAGAAGAACACCGATGTTGTCACCAGCCTGTGCTTCGTCAAGAAGCTTTCTGAACATTTCAACGCCAGTTACTACTGTGCTTCTCTTTTCTTCGGTAAGACCAACGATTTCTACTGTATCCTGAACCTTAATTGTACCTCTTTCTACTCTACCGGTAGCAACTGTACCACGGCCGGTGATTGAGAATACGTCTTCAACAGGCATAAGGAAGGGCTTGTCTGTTGCACGTTCGGGTGTGGGGATATAGCTGTCTACTGCATCCATAAGCTCGAAGATTGCCTGGCACCAGTCGTTTGACTTAACGTCTTCGCCGTTCTGTGCTGCTTCAAGTGCCTGGAATGCTGAACCCTTGATGATCGGAATATCGTCACCGGGGAATTCATACTCTGAAAGCATTTCGCGGATATCCATTTCAACGAGCTCAAGAAGTTCTTCGTCGTCAACAAGGTCTGTCTTGTTCATGAATACTACGATGTAGGGAACGCCTACCTGACGAGCAAGAAGAATGTGCTCTCTTGTCTGAGGCATGGGGCCGTCTGATGAAGCTACTACAAGGATAGCGCCGTCCATCTGTGCAGCACCGGTGATCATGTTTTTAACATAGTCAGCGTGGCCGGGGCAGTCAACGTGTGCATAGTGTCTTGTTTCGGTTTCATACTCAACGTGTGATGTGTTGATTGTGATTCCTCTTTCCTTCTCTTCGGGTGCCTTATCGATAGCGTCATAAGCCATTGCTTCTGCACCGCCAACCTTTGAAAGACAGGTTGTGATTGCTGCTGTAAGGGTTGTTTTACCATGGTCAACGTGACCGATGGTTCCGATGTTTACATGGGGTTTAGTTCTTTCAAACTTACTCTTTGCCATTTTAATTTTCCTCCAATTTATTTATTATTTGCTGATCTTTTCAGCAACTGATTTAGGTACTTCTTCATAGTGTGAGAACTGCATTACGTAGTTACCACGGCCCTGTGTACGTGAACGAAGGTCGGTTGCATAACCGAACATTTCACTAAGGGGAACCATTGCATGAAGGATCTGAACGCCCATAACGCTTTCAGTACCTTCAGGACGGCCACGACGAGCGCTGATGTTACCCATAACGTCACCGAGATATTCATCGGGCATAGTAACTTCAACCTTCATCATAGGCTCAAGCAAGCAAGCGTCAGCCTTCTTAAGACCTTCCTTAAATGCCATTGAACCTGCGATCTTATAAGCTGCTTCTGAAGAGTCAACATCGTGGTATGAACCATCAAGAAGTTCAACCTTGAAGTCAACAACCTCATAGCCGTGAAGACCGCTCTTAGCTGCATCGCGGACACCTGCATCAACAGCAGGAATATATTCCTTGGGAACAACACCACCAACGGTCTTGTTCTCGAATGAATAGCCTTCTCCGGGTTCGGTGGGGATCATCTTGATTACGCAGTGACCGTACTGACCGTGACCACCGGACTGACGGATGAACTTGCCTTCCTGTGTAACTTCGCGGCGGATGGTTTCCTTGTATGAAACCTGAGGTGCACCAACGGTAGCCTCAACCTTGAACTCACGAAGAAGTCTGTCAACGATAATTTCAAGATGCAATTCGCCCATACCGGCGATAATGGTCTGACCTGTATCCTGATCGGTATAAGTCTTGAATGTGGGGTCCTCTTCAGCAAGTTTAACGAGTGCCATGGTCATCTTTTCCTGACCTGCCTTGGTCTTAGGCTCGATAGCAACGTTAATAACAGGATCGGGGAATTCCATTGATTCAAGAATTACGCGCTGTGATTCGTCACAAAGGGTATCACCTGTGGTGGTATCCTTAAGACCAACAGCTGCAGCGATATCACCTGCATAAACCTTTTCGATTTCTTCACGGTGATTTGCATGCATCATAAGAATACGGCCGAAACGCTCTCTCTTATTCTTAACGCTGTTATAAACGTAGGAACCTGCTTCGCAAGTACCGGAATATACGCGGAAGAATGCAAGCTTACCAACAAAGGGATCGGTCATAATCTTGAATGCAAGTGCGCTGAAGGGTTCTTCATCAGAAGCCTTTCTCTCAACCTCTTCATCGCTATCGGGAAGTGTACCCTTAATAGCGGGAATATCAACGGGAGAGGGCATATAATCAACGATAGCATCAAGGAGCATCTGAACGCCCTTGTTGTGATATGATGTGCCGCAGAATACGGGTGTTACCTTATTAGCGATGGTTGCCTTACGAAGTGCTGCTTTAAGCTCTTCGATTGTAGGAATTTCTTCCATAAGGAATTTTTCCATAAGCTCGTCATCTGTTTCGCAGATGCTTTCAACCATAGCGTCATGGTACTCCTGAGCCTTTTCCTTCATATCGTCGGGAATATCAACGATATCAATCTGCTCACCAAGGTTATCTTTGTATATACGAGCCTTCATATCAAGAAGGTCGATAATACCAACGAAAGTTTCCTCAGCGCCGATAGGAAGCTGCATAGCAATAGCATTTGCATGAAGACGGGTCTTCATCATGTCAAGAACACGATAGAAGTTTGCACCCATGATGTCCATCTTATTAACGTATGCCATACGGGGTACGCCATACTTAACTGCCTGATTCCAAACAGTTTCGGACTGGGGCTCAACACCGCCCTTTGCGCAGAATACTGAAACAGCACCGTCAAGAACACGAAGTGAACGCTCAACCTCAACGGTAAAGTCAACGTGGCCGGGTGTATCAATAATGTTGATACGGTGGCCCTTCCACTGAGCTGTTGTAGCAGCAGAAGTAATGGTTATACCACGTTCCTTCTCCTGTTCCATCCAGTCCATTGTTGCTGCACCTTCGTGAGTTTCACCAATCTTGTGGATCTTACCGGTATAGTAAAGAATACGCTCGGTAGTAGTTGTGTTACCGGCATCGATGTGAGCCATGATACCGATATTTCTTGTATTTTCAAGTGTAAATGCTCTTGGCATAAAAATTCCTCCCTACGATTACCAACGGTAATGGGCGAATGCCTTGTTGGATTCGGCCATCTTGTGGGTATCTTCACGCTTCTTAACACTTGCACCGGTGTTGTTTGCAGCATCAAGAATTTCAGCTGCAAGTCTTTCAGCCATTGTACGCTCACCGCGCTTACGGGTGAACATTACAAGCCAGCGAAGACCAAGTGTCTGTCTGCGGTCGGGGCGAACTTCAATGGGAACCTGGTAGTTTGAACCACCTACACGACGGGCTTTGGTTTCAAGCAAGGGCATAACGTTTTCCATTGCTTCACCGAAAACCTCAAGGGGTTCACGACCGGTCTTTTCTTTTATAATATCAAAAGCGTCATAGCATATGCGCTGTGCTGTACCTTTTTTACCATCGTACATAACCTGGTTGATAAGCTTTGTTACAACCTTTGAGTTGTACATAGGATCCGGAAGCACGTCGCGTTTTTGCACGCCACCTCTTCTTGGCATAAAAATTTCCTCCTTAAAACTGTGTGCTTTACTTTCAAGCAAAGCTAAACGATATTTTTTCTAAAATCATCGCTCCGTCAGCATACTCGGAGACTTTGATAATACCTTTTGAAATAACTTTAAACGCAGCGAATGTTCAAAATTACTTCTTGGGCTTCTTAGCGCCGTACTTACTTCTTGCCTGCATTCTCTTTGCTACGCCTGCAGTATCAAGAGCGCCACGGATGATGTGGTATCTTACACCAGGAAGATCCTTAACACGGCCGCCACGGATAAGAACAACTGAGTGCTCCTGAAGATTGTGGCCGATGCCGGGAATGTAGCATGTACCTTCCATGCCGTTTGCAGCAAGTCTAACACGGGCAACCTTACGGAGAGCTGAGTTAGGCTTCTTAGGCGTCATGGTCTTAACGCTGAGGCATACACCTCTGCGCTGAGGGCATTGCTGAAGAATAGGAGCTGAAGACTTATATGTGGTCTTCTTCCTGCCGTTTTTAATAATCTGATTAATTGTTGGCAATTTTATTTCCTCCTTCCTCGGAAAAGTAAATAATATTTATTAATTCCGCAACCCTCGGAACTAATTTCTATTACGTGGGTGAACGCGCTTTTTTAAGCACGCAAACCACAAAAGTGCATTCTTTCAGACATAATGCCTTGTTATGATATAACAAATTCCGCTTAATGTCAAACGTTTTTTGCTGTTTTTCAAAAACTTTTTTGCCTATAATTCCCCACGGCGCAAGGGATTTCGGCTGAACCACTATATGTAGTATTTACCTTTTTTATATATAACTATGCGCCATGTTTTCTTTATTTTTTATTGACAAAATAATTTTTTTTGCATATAATAGCAAGGTAACGTAGCGAGGTGTAGCGCAGCTTGGTAGCGCATCTGGTTTGGGACCAGAGGGCCGCAGGTTCGAATCCTGTCACCTCGACCAAATAAGAAGTAACTTTTGGTAGGCAAAAGTTACTTCTTTTTTTATCCAAGCCGCAGGCTTGGTATCTCATCACGCGCCAGCGTGTTGTTGTATGCTTTTGGCTGCTTGCGGTGTGCTTTTTTGTTCATCACAGCGGAGGCGTTTAACAATAAACCTGTCACACTACTTTTGGTCGTTCTTACCCCTGCTTACACTACTTTTAGTCGCTCTTTCGCAAATAAGAACGAAAGTTATGATACCACCCGTATTGCAACTTTCGTTCTTTTTATATTTCCGAAAACCCTTGTGGTATAAGACTTTTAGCAACTTTGGCACAAAAGATTAGTTTCATTGTATCAAAATTGACCACACAAAAGTCGAAGTTAAAGGACTCCAAACTACCAGTTTTTTGCCAACGCAAAGTAGGTTGCAAACCTTTCTTTGAAATATTATAATGGTATTGTAAAGGAGTGACCGTATGGATACTTATATAACAGGTGCAACTATTAAAGCCCTTCGTGAGAAGAAAAATATTACCCAAGCACAGCTTGCCGCAGTTTTAGGCGTCAGCAGTAAGACGGTTTCGAAATGGGAAACGGCTAAAGGATTTCCCGATATAACCTTAATCGAGCTGTTAGCAAAGGCGCTTTCCGTTTCGGTTATGGAGCTGATTTCAGGGGACACGGTAATAAACAGGAATATTTCTTCAAACATACTGCGTTCAAGGCTTTACGTTTGCCCCGTTTGCAATAATATTATTTCATCCGTTGGCGATGCAGTAATCAGCTGCTGCGGAATAACCCTACCGCCCCTTGAGGCTGAAGAAATTGACGAAAGCCACGTGCTTACCGTAGAAAAAGTTGAGGACGAGCATTTTGTTACGGTAAACCACAGTATGACCAAGGAGCATTTTATTTCGTTTATCGCTTACGTTACCGCTGACAGAGTTCAGTTTATAAAGCTATACCCCGAAGGCAATGCGGAAGCACGCTTTAATCTTCGGGGCAGGGGTTACTTATACGTTTACTGTAACAAGCACGGACTTATGAAGCGAAAGGTATAATTCTTTACTTAAAAAACGCCATTAAAAGTGCGCCTGCAACCATTAAAGCAAGACCTAAAAACGCTTTTTTTGATAATTTTTCCTTGAAAACGATAAAGGAGAACGCAACGGTAACAAGAATGCTTAATTTATCTATGGGCACTACCACGCTGACATCGCCTGTTTGAATGGCATAGTAATAGCACAACCACGAAGCACCCGTAGCAATACCCGAAAGGCAAATGAACAACAGTTCCTTTTTATCGATGGTTTTTATACCCTTATGTTTGCCTTTTACAGCAACTATCGCCCACGCCATAACAAGCACCACACCTGTGCGAATGGCTGTTCCAAGATTTGATTCTACACCCGAAATACCTACCTTGGCTAAAATTGAAGTGAGGGCAGCGAATATTGCAGAAAGCACTGCATATATCATCCACGATTTGCCCGTGGTTTCATTTTCCGACTTCTTTTTTTCCACCATAAGCAGTATGCCAAGGGCAAGAATTGCCGTTGCGATAAGCTTGATAACAAGGTTTGACGTTTCACTAAAGCAGAATATGGCAAGAAGCACCGTTAAAACGGTGCTTGATTTGTCTATGGGCACCACTTTATTTATATCGCCCATGGAAAGCGCCTTAAAATAGCATATCCACGATGCGCCCGTGGCAAGACCCGAAAGCACTAAAAACGTCAATGATTTAAAGCTAAGGCTTGTTATCGTTCCCTGTGAGCCAACGATAAACACCATTATCCACGAAAATATAAGAACAACCACCGTTCTTAATGCGGTAGCAAGGTCGGAATCCGTTTTTTTGATTCCGCATTTCGCAAGAATTGACGTTAATCCTGCAAAGAACGCCGAAAAAACTGCAACAATTATCCAAAGCATAGTAGATTCTCTCTTTTATTTATCCTCAATATCTATCAATATCGCCCTTACAGGCGCACCGTCGGAATTTTTTATATTTATGGGTGCGGCGCACAGAAGATATTCGCCTGCCTTAACACCATCAAGCTTAAGGCCTTCAAGAAGCACCGTTTCGTTACTTAAAAATTGCTTATGTACCGCCATGGGCGCATTTACGTCACCTACGGACTGACTTTCAGTTCCTATTAAAAACAGTCCCTCTAGTGTCTTTGCCGCCTCAACGGTTATTACCCCGTCGCCCTTGATGATAATGCGTTTTTTTGCTTCTTCGCTTACTTTTTCAACCATTTCCCTTGCGTTTTCAGCAGTAATTTTGCCGTTGTATTCAATCACGGCACATCTGCCCACACATTTTTCGAGGGGAATTTTTTCAACACAGCCGCCGTCCTTTATAAAATGAAGCGGTGCATCAACGTGCGTGCCGTTATGAACGCACATTTCAAGGGTGCTTAAATTGTAAAGCGCACCGTCTTCCATTTTGCTTACGTGCTTTAATCTTGGCGCAGGGTCACCGGGATAGACGTTACATTCTGTCAGTTCCTGTGAAATATCGTAAATTTTCAATGTTATCACTTCCCCGAATTACATTGTAACACTTATTTTGCGCTTTAGCAACATTAACTTACACAAAAAGACCCTGCAAAAAATGCAGTGTCTTTTTCTTTTTATCAGCCGATGAAATTACCCTCTTCAAAGGTACCTTCCTGAACCGTGCCGTCAGCCTTAACAAGCTTACCAACACCCGTACGCTTATCGTTTATGAAGTCACCCTCATAAAACTGACCGTTGCTCCAGGTATATTTACCCCTGCCCGTACGCTTATCCTCAAGAAAGTCGCCCTCGTAAACGTCACCGTTCTTCCATACCATCTTACCCTTGCCGGTACGCTTACCTTCAAGGAAATCACCGATATATACGCTTCCCGATGTCCAGCTCAGCTTACCTATACCCGTACGCACACCTTCAACAAAATCGCCCTCGTAAACGTCACCGCTTGCCCAGCTGTATTTGCCCTTGCCGTGACGCTTATCGTTTACGAACTCACCTGAATAGTTGCTTCCGTCAGCCCAGGTATAAACGCCTCTGCCGTGAAGCTTATCACCTGAAAAATCACCTGCGTAATTGCTTCCGTCAGTCCAGGTAAACTTACCCCTGCCCGTACGTATACCTTCAACGAAGTCACCGATATATACGTTTCCGCTTGCGTAAGTATATTTACCCTTACCCGTACGCTTATCGTTTACAAAGTCACCCTCATAAGTATCACCGTTTATCCACGAATACTTACCCTTGCCGTGAAGCTTATCTTCGACAAAATCGCCCTGATAGCTGCTTCCGTCAGGCCAAACGTATTTACCCTTGCCCGTACGCTTATCATCCTTATAATCGCCTACGTATTCAGAACCGCTTGCCCAGGTATATTTACCCTTGCCGTGACGTTTATCATCCTTATAGTCACCGATATATACTGCGCCGTCAGCCCATTCGTACTTACCCTTACCGTTACGCATACCGTTAACGTACACTCCGGTGAATTTTTCACCGCTGGTCCAGGTATACACACCGTTACCGTGGCGCTTGTCATCAAGGAAATCACCCTCGTAGAAGTTTCCGTTGGCAAACACAAGCTTACCCTTACCGGTACGCTTATCCTGAACGAACTCGCCCTCATAAACGTCACCGTTGCCCCAAACTATCTTGCCCTTACCGTGACGCTTGCCGCTGAAATATTCGCCCTCGTAGGAGCTTCCCGATGCCCACACGTACTTACCAAAGCCGTGGCGCACGGTACC
>JAZQTV010000063.1:0-1750 GCA_045630945.1 Clostridia bacterium | reverse complement strand
CGATCCGACTTACTTTTGTATCCTGAAGTCGTATATGCGATTATGCAAACTGCCAAAGAATTGGATATTCCCAAACGCCAGGTCATCACCAATGGCTATTTTTCACGAAAAACGCATTAAATGCACAGCGCTCTTTGGGGCACTGTGCATTATGCAGTAAAAAGCAAGCGAGGGAGGTTTATCAATGCAGCTTACTTCCAAAAAATCTTCAAATAATTTATTGGAGCTTCTAACGGTTACCACGTCTTTAGGCAGCTTGAATTTAATCAAGTTAGCTATTCCTTTATTTTTTGAATACATATTTAACTTTCTTCTGAGTACGGTTAGCGCGATTGTACTGAGCGGTCACTCACAAGAAGCATTTAATGCCGCTTTGTCGTCGGGAAAGGTAATTACCTTATTTATAGTTTTCCTTTCCGGTATTTCAACGGGCGGCTCTATATTGGTTAGTAACCTCATTGGTGCAGAGCGCCTTGACAAGGTTAAAAAGGCCTGTCTTTCCCTTATCATATTGCTCACAGGCATAGGCGCAGTTTTTTCAATCGTATTATACGCTGCGGCGCCTTCCATTGCCGCTTGGTTAAACTTAACGGGTACGGCATACGATTTGGCAGTGATCTATATGCGCATCCGCGCGTTAGAGCTCACCTTCAAGGGCGCATATTCGATTTTAATTGCGTTGATGCGTTGCTACGGATATACTAAAATTTCCGTGACTGTGGGTCTTATCACCAACGTATTGAACCTGCTTTGCAGTGTTTATGCCGTTTATTACGCCACCGTTCCTTTCTTGTCGGGCGTAAGCGGTGTAGCGCTCGGCGGTGCTTTCAGTCAGATTGTGGGTTGCGTTATAGCAATTCTGATGTTCCGCGCATACAAAATCAAGATCGCTTTCCCTGAAAAATTCAAGGAGTTTTTTGAATTTGTAAGAAGAGCATTGTATCTGGGTATTCCCACCTGTATCGCAAACGGCAGTTATAATATAGCACAAATTATCACAACGTCTTTTGCTTCCGGTTTGCACGAAGACGTTCTTACCGCAAAAGGCGTTGTGGATAGTGTCGTATGCTATTCTTACGTAATCGGTATGAGCGTAGCAATGGCAAACTCCATACTTGTGGGCAGACTTTGTGGCGCAGGCAAGCTTGATCATGCGCGCAGGCTTAATAAAACTTTGGTAAAGTTTACCGTCCCCGCAAACGTGCTTGTGGCGGTGTTGATCCTGCTCTGCAGAGTACCGCTTCTATCCCTCTTTACAGATAAGCAGTCAATCATTGCAATGACGTTCGGCATTCTGCTTGTTGATATTATAGCAGAGGCCGCAAGAGGTGTTAGCCACATTCATGAAGCCTCCCTTCGCGCCGCAAACGATGTTACCTTAACTATGATAGTGACCATTGTTTCCGGTTGGGTATTCAGTGTGGGACTTGGATACGTTCTTGCTTCAACTTGCAATTTGGGACTGATGGGCTTCTGGATCGCTCTTGTCGTGGACGAGATCGTTCGTGCTGTATATACCTATTTCCGTTGGAGATCAAACCGCTGGGCAACCAAAATAAAGGTGTAAAAAGCTTAAAAGCATCACACGCAACGGGCATGATTTTAATTTTATGGCACTTGCATGAAGGATGAATTTTATGATATGAATTGCTGTATGCGATGACGAGAAGATTTATCTTGAAAAAATAAAGCACTCGTGCTGCAATATGCCGAGGAGAAGGGAATGTTGCTCGAGGTTTGCGCATTCGAG
>JAZQTV010000062.1:0-2208 GCA_045630945.1 Clostridia bacterium | reverse complement strand
GTCGAACCGGTACGGGTATTACTACCCACGGGATTTTAAGTCCCGGGCGTCTGCCTATTCCGCCACTCCGGCGCGTTAATTTAATTAACGAACATATTATACTGTAAAAATTCCTATAAGTCAACCGATAATTTTAAGGTTTTACTTTATTTTTTTAAATATAAATGATATACTACTGTTAAACGGAGGTATTATTATGAATAAAAAATTATTTAAATTTATAGATAGCTGTCCTACCGCCTACCATACGGTACAAAAAACGGTGGACGTTCTTATAGAAAATGGCTTTACAGAGCTTACAAGCAATACTGCTTTAGAAGCAAATAAATGCTATTATATTACAAGGAACAATTCTTCGCTTATAGCTTTCAAAACCTGTGAGGAGCTTAATTCGTTTATGCTTTGTGCTACCCACGGTGACACACCCTGCTTTAAGATAAAGGAAAATTCGGTAATAGTTACCGACCGTTTTAAGAAGCTTTCCACCGAAAAATACGGCGGACCTCAGCTTGCTACCTGGATGGATAGACCGTTAAGCATTGCGGGCAGAGTAATAGTTGATTCAGGCGACGGTATTGAAACCCGCTTTATTGATTTAAAGGATCCCGTTGCTATCATTCCTACCATTGCGCCGCACCTTGATTTTAAGCAGGAATATCAAATGCACGTTGATATGGTGCCTTTATATTCGGGTAATGATATTTACGAGGTAATTGCAAGTAAGCTGAAAATACAAAAAGAACAGATTGTGTCAAGCGATATATTCTTATATAATCCACAGTCCTGCGCAGAAATAGGCGAATATATCTCTGCACCGAGGCTTGATGACTTACAATGCACTTTTACTGCACTTGAAGCCTTTATATCGGCAAAATCAACCAAGGCTTGCCCTGTATTCTGCCTTTTTGATAACGAAGAGGTTGGAAGCACCACCAAGCAGGGTGCGGATTCCACGTTTTTATCCGACGTGCTTTTACTTATCGCAAAAGGCTTTAATAAGAACCTTAATACCCTACTTTTATCAAGCCTAATGCTTTCTGCTGATAACGGGCACGCAGTCCACCCCAATCATCCCGAATTAAGTGACACTAATCACCGCGTTTATATGAACGGCGGAATTATCATCAAATACCACGCAAACCAAAAATACACCACCGACGGAATTTCTGCAGGCATTTTAAAGCATATTCTAAAAAAGAACGGTGTTCCCTTTCAGATTTACTTTAATCGTTCGGATATGCGCGGCGGAAGCACGTTAGGTAACATTTCAAACAGTCACGTTTCAGTAAATACGGTGGATATCGGGCTCGCACAGCTTTCAATGCATTCAGCTTTTGAAACAGCAGGCGGTAATGACACACAAAATATGATAGACGCCATCAAAGCGTTTTATCAAGCTTCCGTTACAATGGTTAAGGACGGCAAATATATTATAAGATAGAAGTACGTTAAACGTTATATAACACAAACCCCCCGCAAATGCGGGGGTTTTTCTGTTATTACGTTATGTTTAATTAGTCACGACGGTGTCTTCTTGTAATAGCGGGCATATCAAAATCGATATCGTCGTAATCGTCTTCCTTCTCATCTACTTTAGTATCACGGAAGGATGAGAACAAACCGCTCTTTCTTGCCTGAGGCTCTTCCTCTTCCTGAGCAGGACGGCGTCTTTCTTCTCTGCGAGGCATAAAGATTTCGTCATCATCAACCTCTTCCATCTCGATTTCTGCCTTCTTGGGCTGAGCATAGCTTGTTGACTTGGGTGCAAAATCTGTCATAACAAGACCGTCGTCATCGTTATCCTCTTCTTCAACGGTACGAACAACGCGCTCAGTCATACGCTGGGGCTTATGTGAACGTCTTTCTTCTTTTTCAAAGCCGGTAGCGATAATAGTAATGCGAACCTCATCATCAAGGCTTTCGTCAATACCTGCACCGAAGATAATGTTTGCTTCGGGTGAAACTGCCTCATGAACAAGATATGCAGCTTCGTTGATTTCGTTAAGTGAAAGACTTGCATCACCCATAATGGAAAGAAGCACGCCTGTTGCACCTGAAATTGTTGTTTCAAGAAGGGGTGAAGAAATTGCATGCTTTGCAGCATCAATAGCACGGTTTTCACCTGTACCGATACCGATACCCATATGCGCAATACCCTTGTCCTTCATAATTGTACGAACGTCAGCAAAGTCAAGGTTAATGGTATTT
>JAZQTV010000061.1:0-6839 GCA_045630945.1 Clostridia bacterium | reverse complement strand
ATCCGACTTCAAGAATACTTATTGTCATAATAAGTGCAACGGTAACGTACTGCGAAGATGTGGTTATTGTTGTAATCTTTTGCCCTGCCTGCTCACTTAAAGCGTTCATTGCGTTTTCCTGTGCAATGGTTTCGTAGGACATTGAACCGATAATGCTTAACCTTAACCACGGCAACGGAAGTCCTAACGATTTTGAAAGTGCAAGCACGCAGATAACTATTGATATTGCAGGTGCAATAGTAAAAATTGCGGCTGTAATAGCTATCTTTTTAAGCTTTTTTGCAGGAACACCGATTTCAATGGCGCGCTTCCATGCTTTTCTTAAAAAGAATACGGATTGCGCAAGCACGGCAACGATAATTACGCCTGCAAGCACGAAAAGTATGGGATGATTTATGCTAAACTCCATAACTCCTACTCCTTAATATAATATTATAGAATATTATATCGCATTTTTCATTATAACTCAAGTGAATTTGCGACGATTTTACATAAAAAACGGCAGAAAATCTCTGCCGCTAAGCTTTAGTAAGTTATATTGTAGGAACCGTTACCGTAAATTCGATTAAACCGTCAAAGCATTGCACGTCAATATGTCCCTTGTGGGAAAGAACGATTGCTTTTGCAATGGCAAGACCAAGTCCGTAATGCTTGCCTTCGCTGTTTCGTGCGGTGTCGGTACGGTAGAAACGCTCGAATATCTGCTCTCGCTGGTGCTTAGGGATTTCTTTACCCTTATTTATTACCGAAAGATTTGCGGTGTTCCGTTCTTTTATTAAAAATAATTGTACCTCACCGTTCTTTTCGCTGTGACGGATAGCATTATCTAATAATATGGAAACAAGCTGTTTAAGCTGTGCGGGGTTGCCTTCTATGCTTATATTGTCGGCAATCTGCGTTTTTAATTTAAGTCCCTTTTCAAACGCAACGCTTTCAAAGGGAAGCGCTTCGCCGTCAATCAATCGGCTGAAGTTGACGTGCTCGGTTTGCGGTGGTACGTTTTCCGTGCGCGCAAGATCAAGAAGCTGACACACCAACGTACCCATTCGCTCGTTTTCGTACTGTATGTTCTGGAGCCATTGATTATCCCCAAGCTCGCGCGAAAGCAGCTCTGCATTTGCGCTTACCACGGAAATGGGGGTCTTAAGCTCGTGACCTGCATCGGAAATGAATTGCTTTTGCTTGTGATAACTTTCTTCAAGCGGCTGAACAATCTTTTTTGCAAGAAAAACTGAAAGAAAGAAGAATAAAACAAGTGCAATACCGCCGAAAATAAGCGTATAACGGAACAGGGTCATTGCGCCTTCGTTTATTACCGTATTATCCTTAAACGTTACAAGAGTATAACCGTCCTTATCGGTTTTATAAAAAGCAAGATTAGCTTTTGTACCGTTTGTTTTACCTTCGTTTATAATCTGCTGTGCCAGATTTTTTAAATCGTCATCGGTATGTACGGTGGGCGGCTCGTTTATAATTTCAATAATATCCCCGTTATAACCTATTGCAACGGTATAAAAGGTAGATAACTTAAACATTGGCGACTGTGTAAAGCCGGGATCCAATGAAGGCTTGCCGTTGGGAAACGGCCTGATAGGTGGCTTAATAACGTCCTCTGTGGATTGGGAAGGTGCGTACATTTCAGCGTGTGCCTTAAGCATTTGCTTATTTTGGCTTGTCATCTCAAAATAGCTTGATACGTATATAACGCTAAGTGAGCCTACCCATATGATTGCAAGAATGGACATAATAGCGGCAACGATTTTTATTCTTGATTTTTTAAACATCGTCGCACCTCAATTCGTAGCCTATTCCGCGCACCGCCTTAATTTCTGTTTTTGCTTCAACAAAGGCAAGCTTTTTGCGTGTGAACGACATATATACCTCAACGTTGTTGTATTCAGCATCGCTTTCAAAGCCCCATATTTTAACCGCTAATTGCTCACGGGTAAGTATCTGACCGCTGTTTGCAATCAGGTATTCAAGTATGCGGTATTCTTTTTCGCTTAACCTTACGTTCTGTCCGTTAGTTAAGCACGTCAACGTCAGCGTGCTTGTATCAAGGGTAATATCCTTAAAGGAAAGAATACCGTCGGCAGTACCAAGTCTGCGTCTTCCTAAGGCGCGAAGTCTTGCAAGCAATTCTTTGGTCATAAAAGGCTTTGTTAAGTAATCGTCTGCACCGCTGTCAAGGCCTGTAACCTTATCGTCAAGCTCTGCTTTAGCGGTAAGCATCAATATGGGTGTTGCTATGCCTTTTTTGCGAGCATTTTTTGCAATATCGTATCCGTTCATTCCCGGAAGCATGACATCGAGAATAACTATATCATATATGTTGCTTTCAATAGCCGCCAAGCCGTCAATGCCGTCGGAATAATGATCGACCTGATATTTTTCAAGACGAAGAATTTCGCAAAGTGCTTCCGCCATTCTTTTTTCGTCTTCAATAAGTAAAATCCTCATAGCGCACCTCCACTTACTGTTATTATAACACAAAAATCTGAAAATTCAAAAAATATCGAAGCAATTTTTTGAGCTAAAAAAGAGGCAACGCGCACGTCGCCTCTATAAAATTATTTTTTACTGCGACCAAGCTTTACAAGCTCATAGCGCTCGTCACACATTGCCGCTACGGAGGGGGAATGGCTAACTAAAATAACGCATTTGCCCTGATCTGCAAGTGATCGGAATATAGCCATAATTTCGTTTTGCGTTTCGCTGTCAAGGTTTCCCGTGGGTTCGTCGGCAAGAATAATATCGGGGTTATAAGAAAGTGCACGCGCAATAGCAACACGTTGCTGCTGACCGCCCGATAATTTAAGCACACGGCGGTTTGCTTCTTCCTCGTCAAGACCAACGCTGCCAAGAAGCTCAAGCGCCCTCTGTTTTTTGCTTCTTGTTTTATATCTTGCTACGTCCATTGAAAGAATAACGTTCTCAAGCGCGGTGTATTTAGTTATTAAGTTAAAGCTTTGAAAAACTACACCGATGTACTTTGAACGGAACGTATATTTATCGATTTTCGCAATATTTTTATCTCCGTAATAAATTTCACCGCTAGTGGGCGCGGCAAGACCTGAAAGAAGTGACAGAAGCGTTGTCTTACCTGCACCCGATTTACCTACGATGCAATACATTTTTCCTTTTTCAAATTCGTAGGATATATCCTGTAATACTCGTGTTTTTCCGTACGAAAAGCATATGCTTTTGAGTGATAAAACTGACATACTGTTTCTCCTTTCTTAATCTCTGTTAGCAAGAATTTTCAATGGATCGTAGCGCATAATAAACAGAATAGATGCCATGCTTGCAACTAAGGTTAAAATTAAGCCTACGCCTATCATCTGGAATACAACCGTTAAGTTCATTGCAGAATTTACCTCGGTAATATAGTTTTCTGCACTGTTAAACATATTTTCAAAGGGGTTTTTGCCCACGTTGTCGGGAAGGTCAGAAGGCTTATTGCTACCGGACAATCCACCCATGTTGCCACCGGGGAAGCCACCGCCGTTGAAGTTGCCTGGACGGCCGAAGCTTTCGTCTATTGCTGCCTTTTGCGAGCTTTGGCTTTCAACCTGACCTGCCAGAAGTGCATTCGTTACAGGAACCGAGCTTACTGCACCGATGCCTGCGCCGATTATTACCGCAATCATGGTAACGATGAGAATTTCACATAAGAACTGTGCGGCAACCTTCCATTTTTTCATACCCATTGCAGTTAAAACGCCAACCTCGTACTTGCGCTCACGTACGTTAAATATATTAAGTACAACAAGGATGATTGCTCCGATTATAAGGATAACCACAAGGAACCAGCCTGCCATGGTGCTAAGCGTGTTTAAGGGAGTCAAGCTGTTTTCAAAAGCAGTGAGGTCGGATGATGATATGGTATATGACTCGTCAAGACCAAGCGCGCGTGCCTGACCTTCAAAGGCGTAATAGTTTTCCGTGTTAGCAAATACGTACGTTGCTGAAATAGAGCCTGTAACGGCGCTGTCACTTTCACGGCCCGTGTTTTCATCCATAAGCGTTACCGAAGCCTCGTCGGAAGCATCAAGAATTACCTGTAATGCCGCGGCGCTCATATATATCTGGTTGGCAGGGTCTTGGCTTTTTCCGAACATAGACATTGAAAAGTCATTGTTTGAAGAGCTTGTGTATAATCCGACTATCTTAAGCTCATAGGTTTCCGTTTCGACTGCAGGGTTTGTAATCACGATTGTATCGCCTACGGATAAGCTGTTAAAAATAGCAAGCTCCTGCGAAATTACACATTCTTTTTCCGTGGTGCCTTCCGTGAAGATTGTTCCACCCTCAAGAACGGAAGCCGTTCCGTTGATAAATGCGGTCATTGCTTTGTCACTACTGTAACCGATAACCGAGAAATCCGACGATGAAAGCATATCCTTGCCGCCGCCAAAGCTACCGCCGGGGAAGCCCATACCGCCCCCAAAACCGCCAAAGCCTGGGTTTGACGAACTGCTTTCCTCTTCTTCCTCTTCGGTTTCGTCAGTTACGGGTAACAGGGCATCGTTACCGTTAAATGCTGCAGTAAGCGTATAATAAAAATCCTGAACAGATTCAGCGCCTGCGTACTTTTCATATTCCTCAAGCGTAAGCGAAGAAGCGTTGCCCATAATATCGGCAAACTGATTACGGTCAAAACTCATACCGCCGCCCATACCCTGTGGGCGACCACCGCTCATATTGTTCATCATTGAGCTTCTGTCATAGGATATTGTAGCCGTAATGTTAAGCTCCTCCATAGTGCTTTTTTTAGCACTTTCAGCGGCTTGTCTTATGGATAAGCCAAGGCAGGCAGAAACGGCAATTACAAGTGCAATAATTCCGATAAGGATATTACGTCCCTTTGACCTGCCTATACATTTTAATGCGTTCTTAATAATGTACATAACTGTTTTCCTTTCAAAAGTTGTCTTACAGTATATTATTGTACATAGCAATATTGAAAAAAGATTGAAAAATAAAAAAACAGTATAGCATTTATTCGCTATACTGTTTTTGTTGATAGGGGAAATTAAGCTATCAAGCTGTAATTTGATGCCGATGTACCGTAATTGCAAAGCGCCCTTACCAGTGCACCCACCGAGGTGCTTTCATGCTTTTGCTGAATATATACGCAATTACCGCAGGGAAAAGGTGATGGAATATCTTAAATCCGATTCTAAAAAATCCGAGATCGCCCAAAAGTGCGGCTATTATGATGCCTCGCATATGTCGCACGCCATTAAAAAATGAATATTTCTTGCTATAATAAACAATCGCATTGACTTTTTTTGTTTTCAATGATATACTCTTAAGGACTATAAATAATCAAAAGGTACGGTGTTTTATGAACCGAGTATTTTTACCAAAAGAATATAAGGAACGTCTTGATATATACCAGACTCAACTTGCCATTGGTATGCTGAGGCAGTATTTTCAGCAAAAACTTTGCAAAAAGCTTGAATTAAAGCGTGTAACTGCGCCGTTGTTCGTTAAGGCTGATACAGGTCTTAATGATGACCTTAACGGTGTTGAACGTGCAGTTAGCTTTGACGTTAAGGCAACGGGTGATACCGTGCAGGTAGTACATTCCCTTGCAAAGTGGAAGCGTATGGCACTTCACGATTATAATTTTGCAGTTGGCACAGGTCTTTATACGGATATGAACGCTATCCGTAGGGATGAAGATCTAGATAATTTCCATTCCATTTATGTTGATCAGTGGGATTGGGAAAAGGTAATAACAAGGGGAGACAGAACCCGTGCATACCTTGAAAAAACCGTTCAGGATATTGTTGATGCTATCTGTGATACTGCGGAAATGATAAAGATAGAGTTCCCTGAAATCGATGTTAAGCTTAACCGCAAGGTAAAGTTTATTACCTCGCAGGAATTGGAGGATATGTATCCTTCGTTGACAGGTAAGGAACGTGAAAACGCAATCACCAAGGAATTCGGCACTGTATTCTTAATGCAGATAGGTGACGTCTTAAAATCAGGAAAGCCGCACGACGGAAGAGCGCCCGACTATGATGATTGGAAATTAAACGGTGATATTCTTTTCTGGGATGAAGTAATGGAATGCGCCCTTGAAATTTCTTCAATGGGTATCAGGGTTGATGCCGCCTCTCTTGATGAACAGCTTAAAAAGAGAGGCTGTGAGGATAGGCGTAACCTTACGTTCCATAAAATGCTGCTTAATGATGAGCTTCCTCTTACCATTGGCGGTGGAATAGGTCAGTCAAGGCTTTGCATGCTCATACTTCAGAAAGCACACGTGGGTCAGGTACAGGTTTCCGTGTGGGATGAGGAAACAAAGCGCATTTGCAACGAAAACGGAATTACCTTATTATAATGGGGGAGAAAAATAAATGAAATACAGTTATAAAACAAGCGGTACCTGCGCAAGTGTTATAAATTTTGAAATTGAGGGTGACGTAATTAAAAACGTGCAGTTTACAGGCGGTTGCAACGGTAATCTTAAGGCAATATCATCTCTTGTTGAGGGAATGCGCGTAGAAGAAATAGAAGAAAAATTAAAAGGCATTACTTGCGGTTGGAAGAATACGAGTTGTTCCGATCAGCTTTCCAAGGCAGTACGCAAGGCTTACGACGAAAATTTTAAATAATAATTAAAAAAAGAAACCTGCAAATTTGCAGGTTTTTTCAATCAATAATTTATTTGCATTCGGGCGTTAATTTGATACAATGTAAAAAAACATAAGGGGAATAATGATAATGAATGATATTGTTACTTCAAGTGTCAATATGCATAACGGAGTGCCCACACTTTTCGTAAACGGAAAGGCTGTTGAAGGTGCGGCATACATAACGTA
>JAZQTV010000060.1:0-1733 GCA_045630945.1 Clostridia bacterium | reverse complement strand
GATACTCCTCGTACTTTGCGCCTGCCATAACGGTAGGAATTACGTAATCGTCAACGAATTCCTCAGTGAGATCTTCTATGTAAAGCTTGGAAGCACCGGTCTTGAGCGCCTTTTCCTCAAGTCCTTCAAGCTCGTCTGCCTGACCAACGTTACCGCTTACTGCGACAACCTCACAGTTATTATAATTTTCCTTCAACCACGGGATGATTATCGAAGTATCAAGTCCTCCCGAGTATGCAAGTACTACCTTTTTAATTTTGCTCTTATCCATTGTTTACCTCCCGCCGATGTTTCGGCTTAATATTTTTGTTTTTTGCATATTATTCATTAACTGTGTATATTATACAACTATTAACATGATTTGTCAATAGTCGAATTTTACGTATTTGGGAAAATTTCGCGCACGCATTTTATCCAATTTTAACAAAATAGTGTGCATAATGCATTTTTCACGATTTTGATTTTATGCATAAATATTCATTTTGCGAATATTTTATTGATTTATATCTTAATTTTCTTTTTAACAATGTCAACTATTCTTACTACTGCAGGTGAAAGTAACAAGCTTACCAAAAATTCACCTATGAAGTTAAATCCGCAAAAACCAATAAACAAAACTTGATAGGGGTTGGTAAAGGCGGCAAAGACATTGCTCACTCCCTCAGGTAAGTTTGCAGTAGGCATAGCCTCAAGCTGCGGGAAGAAGAAAATCAACATACCTATGACGAATACACCGGTGTTTATGATTGGCGCTGAAATCGACGCCAAGGTCGTTGACAATATTTTATGCTTGTCCTTAAAAAGCTTATTAAGTCCTTTATAAATAAGTCCCGAGCAAAGACCCGCTAAAGTAGCTTTTAATATAGCCAAGATGACATAGAGTACAGGGTTTGCTTCAAAGAATATCATAAGATATGGGTTTTGAGGTGTTTGAATGACCGTAATAAGGCCAAACGCAAATCCGAGAATGGCTCCGTCGATAGGTCCAAGCAAAAACGCTCCTACGACTATCGGTATCAACACGAAGGTAAGCGGTATCAAGCCAATGGGTAACGAAGCGCCCGTCAGCTGAAGCACTACTACGATAGCAAGCAACATCGCGAGCTGAACTAAATGTAATGTTTTTTCTTTACGTGTTCTCATTTTGCACCTCCATTAAGTACGGTCAAAAGTACCGTCTTCTTGCAAAAAGCCTTTTTCATATTAAATTTTTCCTTTGGGACTTTCACCCATGGCTGCCGTCCTAAAAGGTATGGCGCAATAAATTTATTATAATAATCGACTATGCCGTTATTATCGTTCAACAGTGTTGTTTTTATAAACGTAATACAAGCCAAGCAAAGTTAAGTTGGGGATGTATTGATACGAGGTTGAGCAAAAATCCATTACGAATTCCGCATATTCACCCGTAACAAAAACGTTAACGCTTTTAGCTTTCATCTCATCGGAAAATCTTTTAAGAAAACCGTCGATCAATATAGCGGTTCCCATAAGAACGCCTGAGCATATAGAGTCCTGCGAATTTTTACCTATTGCCTTTTCAGGACGCGTTATGGTTACGTTTGGAAGCAAGGCGGTATTTCCGTGAAGCGCATTGAATGACATTTCAACTCCGGGAAGAATACTTCCGCCAATGAACTCATTGTTTGCATTTAGGGCAAATATGGTCGTAGCGTTACCGATATCAACTATCACACAGGGATTATTATTGGTGCCTCCATTGTTTTTTATTG
>JAZQTV010000059.1:0-3180 GCA_045630945.1 Clostridia bacterium | reverse complement strand
GACCGAAAGTTATTGCTTAAAATTATAGACCTTGTCCGTTTTTCGCAAAAACCAATGGAAGGCGAAAACCCGACAATTAAGCGCATATACACTTACGTGCAGGAGCATTTAACCGAAGATTTCACGGTTTCTTCAGTTGCCGGGGAAATGAATATAAGCATATATTACCTTTCCCATTTATTTAAAACCGTTACGGGCATAAGTATTCTGGAATTCCGCAACGAAGCAAGGCTGACAAAAGCCAAGCACCTGCTTGTAAACACAAACGATTCTATCAGCGAAATTGCATTGCAATGCGGTTACAGTAACGCTTCATATTTTACCGAAATATTTTCGCGCTCCGAAAAAATTTCACCTACCGAATTCAGAAAATATCACACAAAAAAGCCCTGACCAAACGGTCAGGACTTTTATTTTATGCTGTTTTGCCATTTTTCTACCTGTGCTTTTGATGGTTCTTCAATGTCCTTGCAAAGATATTCCCTATCTAATTTTTCGTATTTATATTTACCCAATTTATGATATGGCATAATTTCAATATCTTTACAATATTCAAAGGTTTCAGATAACTGTTTTACTTTAATAAAATGTTCACTTCGGTCATTTAAGCCCGGTATTATGGGCATGCGAATGATAAACGGAATTTTCATTTCGTTTATTATTTTTAAATTTTTAAGGATTATATCCTGCTTTACCCCTGTAAATTTCAAGTGATTTTCTTCATTGGTTTCCTTTATATCAAATAAAACAAGATCACAGTATTTTAAGATTTTATAAAGGGCATCACTTGTGCCGTAACCGCTTGTTTCAATGGCGGTAGATATGCCTTTTTCCTTACAGCCCTCTAAGATTTTTGCAGTAAACTCAGGTTGCATTAAAGGTTCACCGCCTGAAACGGTAACGCCACCGCCTGAGGTTTCATAAAAAATCTTATCTTTTATTACTTCATTTATTATTTCCTGCACATCTGCTTTTCTGCCTATAACCTCACCATTTACGTAGTTTTCAATATCACCTTTTTGGGATTCAGGGTTATGGCACCAGATACATTTAAGGGGACATCCCTTTAAAAAGACGGTTGTCCTTATGCCGGGTCCATCATCAACGCAAAAGCGTGTAATGTTAATAATATTTCCTTGCAAAATTACACCTCGTTTTGAATAGTGCGTTCAATTACCATCCGTTTCAACTCATCACTTAAAAGATAAAAATACTCAGAATACCCGCCAACACGCACCACAAGATTTTTATAATCTTCAGGATTTTTATATGCCTTTTCCAAAGTTTCCCTTGAAATACAGGTAATCTGCATCTGCACACCGCCTGAAAGCATATATCCAAGAATCAATGCTTTAAGTATGCCATTTTTAAAATCAGGATTTATGTTGAAATTAAGCACAGGCACGCCTAAGCAACGCTCCAGATTAAGCGACGTTACGCTGTTTAAAAGCGCCGTCGGGCCTTTTATATCTTTACCGAAAATCGCACCAAGGGAATCACAAAGTGGCGCGCCCTTTTCTCTTCCGTCAGGAGTTGCACCGATGTTTTTTCCTGCATAAACCTGTGATCGAAACTGTATCGAAGCAGGTACAAAAGCTTCACCCATTGCAGGCTTTTTGTTATCAAGCATAGAATAAATATCTACAGATAATTTTTTGGAAAATTCATTGGCAACGACGTCATCCTTACCGTAGCTTACAGGGTGATTTTTTAATTTATTAAGGAAATCCTTATCATTGGCTTCAAGCCTTTCAATTAACGCTTCAGCCGTTATTTCTCCGCCAAAGACAATATCTTTTATAACAAGCATTGAATCAATAACGTTTATCAAGCCTGCAAAACTGATAATGCTCCACTTATAACGGGCGCCACCGTTATTATAATCAAGCTGATTATCAATGCAATCATCAATTAACAGCGTACGCATAGGTAAAGGACATTTTTCGCTTCTTACAAGCTGTGATTTACTTATGCCCTCCGTTACCGCATCAACGGTTTCTTTTACTGAAGCCATATAGGCATTATAAAAATCATCAAAGTTTTCCGACTTCTTAAGGCTTGTTTTTATTGTTTCTTCCAATAATAAAAGCAGATTTATGCCCGCATCAAGCGAGCCTACGTTTGAAAGCCCTGCAATCATGGATTCCGTACAGCCACCACCGCAGAATCTTTTTATATCCTCATCATTTATTTTAAACTTATTTTGTAAGCCATTTAATAAAACTTTTGGATTATAAAAGGCAGGCTGTCCGTTTGACGTGCGTATTACCTCAAAAGCCTTTTCAAAAATTTCATCAGGTGTGTTTTCATCAACAAACAATTCTATCATCGGGCGACGCTTGCCCTTTGAAGCTTCAAGGCATTGTATGGTTAAAGGATTATAATCCATACCCAGCGCCATTGAATATCCATCATTGGCATCTAAATTATCATATAAATTTGAAAGCAGGTCAGTTATATCCTCACCCTTATAATAAGGCAGAAGCCCTGATGCCACACAGCCTAAATCATCACAATCATCAAGGTACATAACAAAATTCCAGCAAACAACTGCTTCATAAATATTTTCAGCAGGATGCATCGGCACTTTTTTAAGGGCAGAAATCAATTTTTCATCAGCATTTACGCTTTCTAAATAATCAACGCACCTTTTAGTATAGCAATTTATGCCTTCAACTAAATGTATTAAGCCTTGGCGCATATCTTTATCTTTAATTTTTTCAATGCGCGGAATATATGATAAAAATCCTTCTTTTAAAATGCGCTCATAATTAGGCATGGAATGTACCCACATATTGCCCGCTACCGTATGCTCACGCGGTACATATGACTCCGTATTACAAAAATCGCTTTTTATTTTTTCAGCAAGTTCATTATCGCGTTTTTGTAAACTTTCTATATTAACTGCAATACCGTTAATAGATAAAGGATTAAATACTTTTCCTGACGGAAAAAGCGGTTTTCCCTGATAGGCAGGAATATCACAATGCTCATAAAAACGTCTTAAACCCAACGCCTTACGATAAAACAAGCTTCTGTTTTCTTCCTCATATAATCCTATGGCTGAATATTCCTTCATATCATATAATCTTTTTAAAATCATAAATCACCTTTATATTTTTATATACAATAAGCAACTGTTGCAAGGCGTTTGGCGCTTTCTTATAAGAATAGCAATGT
>JAZQTV010000058.1:0-3486 GCA_045630945.1 Clostridia bacterium | reverse complement strand
TCAGTCACAGGCTGCTACCCGTATGCGCATTGAAGAAATGCTTCCCGCATGTGAGGTGCTTGACAGCATTGGCTATCATTCGCTTGAAGCATGGGGCGGTGCAACCTTCGATTCTTGTCTTCGTTTCTTAAATGAAGATCCTTGGGACAGACTTCGTGCATTAAAGAAGGCACTTCCCAACACAAAATTACAGATGCTTCTTCGCGGACAGAACATTTTAGGCTACCGCCACTATGCTGACGACGTAGTTGATAAGTTTGTTCAGAAGAGTATTGAAAACGGCATTGAAATTATCCGTATCTTCGATGCGCTTAACGATTTAAGAAATATGGAACAGGCTGCAAAAAGCACAAAGAAGTACGGCGGTATTGCCGAGCTTGCAATGAGCTATACCACAAGCCCTGTTCACGATAACGATTATTTCGTTGAGCTTGCAAAGCAGATGGAGCAGATGGGTGCAGACATCATTTGTATTAAGGATATGGCAAACCTGCTTCTTCCTTATGACGCTTATGAGCTTGTTTCAAAGCTTAAGGCGGCTGTAAAGTGCCCCATTCATCTTCATACACACAACACCTCAGGTACAGGTGATATGACTATTCTTAAGGCTATCGAAGCAGGCGTTGATATCGTTGATACCGCACTTTCGCCCCTTGCTAACGGAACAAGCCAGCCTACTACCGAATCCCTTGTTGCAACACTTAAGGGAACTGAATTCGATACAGGTCTTGAGCTTGATAAGCTTGTTGAGGCTTCAGCACACTTTAAGAAGGTTGCACAGCGCCTTACAAGCGATAAGATTCTCGATCCTAAGGTACTTGCAGTTAATATTAACACACTTCTTTATCAGGTTCCCGGTGGAATGTTCTCAAACCTTCTTTCACAGCTTAAGGAAGCAGGTAAAGAGGATAAGCTTCAGGAATGCCTTGCTGAAGTACCCAACGTTCGTAAGGACTTTGGATATCCGCCCCTTGTAACCCCCACCAGCCAGATCGTTGGTACTCAGGCTGTGCTTAACGTTCTTACAGGCGAAAGATACAAGATGGTAACCAAGGAATCAAAGGGTCTTCTTGCAGGTGAATACGGTCAGCTTCCCGCACCTGTTAATGAGGATGTTCGTAAAAAGTGCATAGGTGATACACCTGTTATCACCACAAGACCTGCCGATGCGCTTAAGCCCGAATACGAAAAGCTTAAGTCAGAGATTGAAGAGTATCTTGAGCAGGAGGAGGACGTGCTTTCGTATGCATTGTTCCCTCAGGTAGCAATGAATTTCTTCAAGGCACGTAAGGAAGCCAAGGAAGGCAAAAAGGAACTTGACATTAACGTAAGCGTTTCTGAAATTATTTAAAAGGAAGTTTTTTAATGAGTGCGGATTTTACTGAAAAAATAGATCTTGCATACAAACAAATGAGTAAGGGACAAAAAAGAATTGCCTCTTACATTATAGAAAACTTCGATTCTGCCGCGTTTATGACGGCAGGTAAGCTGGGGAAAAAAGTAGGCGTAAGCGAATCAACTGTGGTTCGCTTCGCCAACTCTCTGGGTTATTCGGGGTATCCCGAATTACAAAAAGAGCTTCAGGAGATGCTTCGTTCCAGACTTACGGGAACACAGCGAATGGAGCTTACGGGCAGATTGCCTAACACAAAGCTTTTTGAAAAGGTATTAAAGACGGATATAGATAACCTGCGTCTTACCTTAAATGAAATAGATACCGTTGCCTTTGAAGAAGCGGTAAAAACCATAATAAACGCAAAGCGCGTATACGTTATGGGTGTGCGTTCGGCACATACGGTTGCATACATATTAGGTTATTATCTTGATTTCATACTTGATAACGTGCGTACCGTTACCGATGCTTCAACGGATAATATAGAACAGCTTATACACATCGGACAGGATGACGTTTTTATCGGAATAAGTTTTCCACGATATTCAAAGCGTACCGTTGATGCAATGAGCTATGCAAAAGCACACGGTGCAAAGTGCATCGGTATAACCGATAGCGCGTTTTCGCCGTTAAGTGAATATTCGCACATTAAAATGGAAGTACATTGCAACACCGTTTCGTTTGTGGATTCGCTTGTTGCGCCGCTAAGTGTGGTTAATGCTCTGCTTGCGGCAATCAGCCAGGAAAAGAAGGAAGAACTTTCCGTTCACTTGGCAGAAATGGAATTATTAAGAAGCAAGAATAATTTTTATGCAAGAAAAAAGTAAAGTATACGTTATAGGCGGCGGACCGGCGGGCGTAATTGCGGCGGCACAGGCGGCATATAACGGCAACGACGTAACGCTTATCGAAAAAAACGAAAAGCTGTTCAAAAAAATGTTCATAACGGGCAAGGGCAGATGTAACGTTACAAATGCCTGCGATATTGATGATTTTTTCGGAAATATCACCCATAATTCAAGCTTCTGCTATTCTGCGGTATATACCTTTATGCCCGAAAGCGTTATGGCGCTTATTGAGGATAACGGCACACCGCTTAAAACCGAACGTGGAAACCGTGTGTTTCCTCAAAGCGATAAATCAAGCGACGTTATAAAGGCATTTGAACGTTATTTGAAAAATTCAGGCGCAAGGGTGCTGTTAAACACAAAGCTTGATGATATCGTTGTTTGCGAAAATAAGATAACGGGCGTAAAATATAACGGCTCGTTACATAAATGTGATAAGCTTATTCTTGCCCTTGGCGGTGCATCTTACGTTTCCACAGGCTCCGACGGATTGTGGAAGGGTATGATGGAAGGTTTAGGGCATACCGTAAAAGAATTTATTCCCTCGCTTATACCCATTGTGTCAAATGAGGAATGGGTACGTCAGCTTCAGGGACTTTCGCTTAAAAACGTTACGCTTAAGGCGGAATATAACGGCAAAAGGCTTTATGAAGAGCTTGGCGAAATGCTTTTTACACACTTCGGCATTTCGGGACCGTTGGTATTAACGTTAAGCAGTATGCTTAAGCAGTACGATTTTTCAAAATTAAAGATATTTATTGATCTTAAGCCGGGGCTTACGGCTCAACAACTTGATGCAAGAATTTTAAGGGATTTTAAGGAAGCGGGAAACAAAACGGTTAAAAACGCGATGATAAAGCTTCTGCCCTCAAGGCTTATTTCCGCGGTACTTTTTAAAAGCGGCATTGATGAGGATAAGCCTGTAAATCAGATCAAGCAGGAAGAACGGCAGGTGCTTGTAAAAACACTTAAGGCACTTGAAATTATTGCCTGCGGGTTAAGACCGATCAACGAAGCAATAATTACACGCGGCGGCATAAATACAAAAGAAATAGACCCGTCCACCATGGAAAGTAAAATAATAAACGGCTTATATTTCGCAGGTGAAATGATTGATATTGATGCCGTTACAGGTGGATTTAATATTCAGCTTGCCTTATCCACAGGATATCTGGCAGGTATATCGTGTTAGGAGCAGTTAAATGAAAATAGCCCTTGACGGCCCTGCAGGTGCAGGCAAAAGTA